>NZ_BRCD01000001.1:0-243082 GCF_023707945.1 Sporosarcina sp. NCCP-2331 | reverse complement strand
TTAATGCACCTATGTTTTTATTTGAAAGTTGTTTAATGTTATTGTAAAGTATTTTTGCTCTTGGAGTAATTTGGTCGAGCACTTTAATATATTCTTCACTTTCAATATTCTCTTTTGAAGGATATTGGCGTAGAAGAAATTCTAAAATAATATGATTGATTAGTTCATAGTTTTTGATTCTCCATTTACCGTTAGATAATATGCACACTAAACTTTGATTTATAAACCACTCAATTTTTCCGGATCCAATTTGGATAAATTGAATATTATTTTTTTTTATTTTATGACTATTAGCTTTAATTGTATTATAACCTTTAAGCCAATCTGTTAATGCTCTATTTTCCTCTTCTAATGCCAAAATAAGTTGTTCATAGGTTTCATCTATTTGCTGACCAAGTTCCTCTATAATTAACTCATCTGTGTCAGTAGACTTAAGAGTTATGTACTGTTCTTCAAGTAGATTAAGTTTTTCTTTTTTTTGCTCAATTACAAGTTTTAATTCATTTTTTGAATTAAATTCAATAAAATATTGATACATACTTAATTTAAACTGTAGTTCTTCTGCTAGACGGTGTTGATCTGCCATAATCGCTGATATGCTTTTTTCTTTTTTTCTTTTTTTAGCTAATCCAACAATGGTATAGGAAGAATCTACGACATAACTTAATGATAGTGAATCTATAATTTTTAAAGACTGTTTATTTTTATCAATTTCGTTTATAGAGTAGGGGGAATCAAACGGTAAATAATCTATTCCTAGTTTTGAAAGTTCATCATTAATATTATCATCATGTTCTTTAAATAAAATAAAACTCATTTGACATAATTGTTGTTCATAGCTTCTATCACTTATTACTTGAAGCATATTTATAAAACTGTCTAGCAAAAAATATTTATTTTTCTTATCAATTAGAGAATATATATACTTTGTTATTAGTATGTTTTTATATAGAAAAGGTTCTCTTGAGTCACCAATATTTTCTTTCTCCTCAATAAATATCCTTTCTAAAGGTTTAATTACATGGTTAATACTTTTAGGGTTAATTTTCAAAATTGCTGTAGGTAGGTTTACGGCTGAAATATTATCGTTTTTTATTATTAGTGAAAGTCCTAAGATATCTTCAAAACTTTTTAAGTAATTTGCTAAAGTTAATTCTATACTTTCCAAAAAAAGCACCTCCTAAATATGATTATAGTATATTTTAAATTGTTTTGTTATAAACATTGAATATCATTCAGATATATCACGGAGAACCGTATCATAAGTGAGAGGCTCAGATATTTTATATTAAAGGTAAGTGAAGTGTTCAATGGGAAGTTGTTCTATATAATGAGTAATAGGAGGGGAAGCTGTCTGGATGACGCAAAAGGCAATTGCCGAATTGTTTCTAACGACTTAAGCAGAATATAGCCTCCATATAAAAAAACATCTCTCCAAAACAGGATCAATCATTAAGCTTTACTTGTCAATAAGCAGAGTAGTTTGCTGCACAGGTACATCAAAGATACCCCACGGGGGAATTCTGGAAAAAAACTATTTATAATGAATTCGTCGTAATTAGAAGTGCAGTTATCGATAAAGTAAGAGGAAACTTGGTCAGTGACAAACGCTAGACACAGATGAATTCAAGGAAAATCATAAGAAAATGGCTTCCATTGAAAAAGAAAATGCGAAGCTTTAATAGTTTTCAAGGTCTATTTCGAAGCGGGAGATAGGCCTTTTAGGTGTTCCAGAGCAATCACGATTAGTTTTGATTGTAATTAATAGTAGGCGGTTGAAGTGATAAGATCAACATAACAGGATAAAGCCCCGAAATTAATAAATTACCAATTTGAAATCATGTTTTTGACTTCATTTTTATAAACTTATATACACAGTGAACAAAACACATCCTTTTTCATTAGTTTTGAATTATTAGAATGATTCCTTTCTCACATATTAAAAGTTAAAACCGGTTAAAAAGTCTTGAATTTAATGGAGTTACGTGAGATTATAAGAAAGCGTAATTTTAAACAAAACTATAGAAGTTAAAGGCAAACTGATCTGAAAGGACAGGACGCAAAGCTTAGGGTCTAAAGTTTAGGGATTAATTAAAAGTCCTGCATTCTAAACAATGATCGCCTGGTTACCAAGTTTATGGATTAATATATTCCTTTGGCTATTCTATATTATATAGAATAGTTTTTTGGTGTTTAAAATTACCTGGCATGAGTTTGGCGTAAAGATATAGTCAGAAAGGATTAAGAGATTCTTGAAGTTATCAATTTAAACTATCATAAATAGAAAGAAGTGTAAAAATGAGTAAGAAAAGAATTTCGTTCAAAGCAAAGTTATTGGTTTTTTCATTATTACTATCACTAGTACCAATTATTTTTATTGGAGTTTTAGTTAATAAAACAGTTAGCGAAAAAACCGAGGATGATTATATCAGTTTCAGCGAGAAAGAAATTAAACAGGTGGACAATGGCATTTCGCTATACTTTCAAACGATTAGGGAAAATGTCAATTTATTAGCTAATGATAAATCCGTTTTAAATGCCGATTCAAGTATTACTTTATATAAAGATCTAGCGGGGGATGACTCTATTGATATGACTCCTTCAAAAAACGGGGATAAAGAGAAAGCCATTTATGATGTGTTTTCTCAATTTAGTATTCATCATCCTAAAGCCTCTTATGTTTATATGGGCACATCGGATGGAGGTTATGTCCAATATCCTGAGGGACCCGTGGCAGCAGGTTTTGATCCTAGAGACCGTCCCTGGTACAGCACAGCTATTGAAGAACCAGGAGAAGTAAAATTAACAAGTGCCTATGAGGCAACTGGTATAGAAGGAATTATAGTAAGTAATGTAGTGTCGATTGAAAAAGATGGAAAACAAACAGGCGTGTTAGGTCTAGATGTAAGTTTGGAAGGCTTAACAGATATTATCAAGGACATTAGTATAGGTGATAATGGTTATGTAATTCTCGCACAAGAAGATGGAACAATTCTTGCACATCCAAAAGATCCTGAATTGAACTTCCAACCGGTGTCTAAACTAAACATTCCTTCTTTAAAAGATTTAAGCAAAGATGGCTCATTTGAAGCTGAACTAGATGGGGAAGACTATGTATTAAACACAATCACTTCAGAAATTGATGGCTGGAAGTATATTGCTGTTATAAAGAAGGATGAAATTTTAAGTACCGCTACTTTCATTCGCTCAATGCTTTTTCTGATTGGCGGGATTTTTGCGATTCTTGCTGTAATCGCATCTATTGTTATGAGTTTACAGATAACAAAGAGAATTAAAAGTATTAGTGATTTGTCTTTAGCGATGTCAAACGGTGATTTGACTCAACAAGTCACGGTGAAGGTAAGAGATGAAATTGGGGATATGGGTGAAAATTTCAATACCATGTCTAACAGTTTAAAAGAAACAATAAAAAAAATTGCGCATGAATCTCAACAATTATCTGCGACATCTGAGGAGCTGGCAGCCTCTTCAATCCAAAATCAAACAGCTTCCAATGAAATATCCGAATCGATTCAATTTGTTGCTACTGGGACAGATGAACAGGATGCTGCTATGAAAAATGCAGTAGGTATTATCAATGAGGTGTTTAGGCATGTTGATGACGTGACAGTGAGCATGGACAATGTAAGTAATTCCATACATTATTCAACAGAAACTGCTATACAGGGCAGTGATGTCGTTGAGCAGACTGTAAATCAAATGATTGAAATTGATAAAAACGTGAGTTCTTCCGCTGAGAAAATTAGCATGTTAAATGAAAAATCAAATGAAATTAAACAAATCAGCTTTATCATTCAATCAATTTCAGAACAAACGAATTTATTAGCTTTGAATGCTGCAATTGAAGCTGCAAGAGCTGGCGAACATGGAAAGGGATTTGCAGTAGTGGCAGATGAAGTTCGAAAACTCGCAGAGCAATCCAGTAATTCAGCATTGCAAATCAATGAAATTATTCAAGATATTGAAGGTGGCATTGAAGATTCGATGGGTCTAGTAAATCTAGGGGTAAGCTCGGCAAAGGAAGGGATGAAACTCGTGAATGAAAGCGGGAAAGCGTTTGGAGAAATTAAGGACTCTATTCTCGCTGGTACGACAAAAATATCCGAGGTTAACATGGCAATGGAAAATATGAAGAATCATATAGCTGAAGTGGTAGTGCACATAGAGGACGTTTCAAAAACCAGTATAGAAGTAAATAATTATTCCCAAAACGTCGCAGCATCCTCCGAAGAAATGAGTGCCTCAATGGAGGAGGTTTCATCGGTTTCTCAAGAGTTAGCTAGGATGTCAAATGAATTGGAAGCAGCCATCCAGGAATTTAAACTGTAAAAGTATAATTTCTATCAAAACAATAACCACAAGAATGTGTTAGATATCCTAACATTTTGATCTATTATGTTTAACCTTAGTTATGATTTACAGGAATATTGTATAAATCGACCTCTGAATATTGTTTTCAGAGGGAAAATTTATAGTTAATTTGTTTTAGAATAGGGAGGAAACATCATGTGTAAAATATCGAATCGATTTAGAACCTTGATTGCTCTTATAGTAGTAGTGGCCGTGCTTCCATTGGCAAGTGTCTCTGCGGAAGAAAATGATTTTAATCCATTTGAAAAAAGTATTAGCGAAATTTCCGATGCTTTGGATAACAATCAAATTAAATCTGAGCAGTTGGTTAAGTATTACCTAGAACGTATAGAAGCATATGACAAGCAAGGCCCTGCGATTAATTCGTTCACTAATATTAATGAAGACGCTATAGAGATGGCAAAGCAATTAGATGCAGAGAGACAAAGTAAAGGCAAAAGAAGTGTACTTCATGGTATTCCAATCGTTGTAAAAGATAACTTTGACGTCAAAGGCATGCCGACAACGGCTGGCTCTGTTGCACTAAAGGATGCTTATCCCGTAAAAGATGCTTTTGCTATTCAGAAACTTAAGGATGCAGGAGCCATTATCATTGGAAAAACAAATATGTCAGAGTTTGCAGCATCTTATGGGAGATTAGGATATAGCTCTTTGGGCGGTTTAACCTTGAATCCTTACAACCTTAAACGTGATGCTTCTGGTTCTAGCAGCGGAACTGCCGCGGCAATTACAGCAAACTTTGGTGTATTTGGATTAGGTACTGATACGTCTGGATCGGTCAGAGGACCATCTCATGTCACGGGACTCGTCGCTATCAGACCGACATTAGGTTTAATAAGCCGCGGCGGAATCGTCCCGTCCTCGTTAAATTTCGATACTGCTGGTCCAATGGCTAGATCTGTAGAAGATGTAGCGATTGCATTGAGTTTTATGGCTGGAGTCGATGATAAAGATGAACAAACCTTATCTGCAAAGGGACATATTGTTGAAGACTATAGTAAGTCCTTAGACAAGACTGCTTTGCAAAATGCAAGAATTGGAGTAGCTGTTGACTTTTTTGGAGACAATGCCGAGGTGGATACAATTACTAATAAATCCTTGAAGAAAATGGAGGAAATGGGAACAGAGCTTATCCCGGTATCTTTCTCAGAGAAGACACAATATCTTTGGACACCAATTATTGGGCCAATTAATGAGGCTAATTTTAAGTCTCAGTTGGAAGAGTATCTAAAACAGTTCCCTGAAAGCCAGCCGAAAACACTGGAAGAAATAATTAAAATCAGTGAATCACCAGAGGTTTTGAATTCAGCCACACCAGTAAACCCAGCAGGTTTGGAAGGTTTAAAAACGAATGTAAAACAAGCGGCGTTTAAAGACACACCAGAATACGATGATTTAGTAACAAAAGAGATACCTAAAGTACGGGATGAAGTACAAGCAATAATGGAAAAAGAAAATTTGGATGCCATTGTTTTTCCAACAATGTCATGTCCTGCATCACCAAGATTCGATAAGGAAGACCCGACATACTTATGTGATGCCTATGACACGTATGCCGCGAGTTATGTAGCTTCGGCTACAGGATTCCCTGAGATTACTGTTCCTGCCGGTGCTACTGAGGAAGAACTGCCTGTTGGGATCTCTTTCATGGGATTGGCATTTAGTGAACAGTCTCTATTAGATATAGCCTATTCTTTTGAACAAGCAACCAATGCTAGAACGCTGCCTAAAACAACGCCTAATTTCGAAATGAATACAGATGAAAAGCCTGTATTTAAAGATGTAAGTTCATATGTCGATGAAATTATGTATTTGACAGATAAAGGAATAATTAATGGTTATCCAGATGGAACATTTAAACCAAATGATTCAATTACACGTTTACATGCTATACGATTGATTTTGAAAGAAAAGGGAATTGTCGACTTTTCAGATGTCACTAACCCAGGTTTTGTTGATGTTTCACCTGGTGATAATGGATACGAGGAGATTGCTAAGGCTGTTGAATTGGGTATCGTCAACGGAAAAGTTAACGCCCAAGGTAAAAAGTATTTCGACCCTAACGGAAAATTAAACCGCTCGCAAGCGGCTGCAATCTTAGTGTTAGCTTATGACTTAAAAGGCACAAACCCAACCGATTTTAAAGATGTTCCCAAGGAGAACTGGGCTCACAGCTATATTTCTGCGTTGGTAGCAAATAATATTACTACTGGTTATTCCGACGGTGAATTTAAGCCTAATATGAATATATCACGTCAACATTTCGCAGCATTTATGGCCCGATACCTAGATGATCAATTTAAGCCCACGAAGTAAAGATCGATCGAGCCTTTCTTCAAGTTAGATAAAGGTTACACAAAAATTTAGGCTTCTCATAAGCATTTCGAGCTTATGAGAAGCCTTTTGTATGTGTAGAACGACAGACATGTTAAAAGGATTGGGTTACTATAAAAATTCACAGGTTAAAGAGGCTGGACATAACATGAAAAAAGCGTAAAGGAGTTCAATTCCTTACGCTTTTTGTGTCTCTTTTCAGTAAACACTTTGCGAATCATTAGAGTGGACCGGAGCGGAAAAAGGCCGACTCCTGCGGGATTTAGCGCGAATGTTGAGACCCCGCAGGAAAGGCCGTCACGAAGAACGGTCTTTGCGAATAAAAGCGGAGCGTTATGAGCAGCAAGGGGATGCCTTAACTTCCGCAAAATCCGCAGAAATACGGCAAAGCGAACCCTGCGCTGTTCGCTTGGCTCAAGCGCGCCCCGCGGAAAGCGTGCCTTTTGGAGCGCAGGGGAACGGACTTTATTTTTAGTTTTGTCCCAGCCCCATTTATACTTCTTACGCTGTCCCATCCTCAAACAACTCAGGGAATAAATACGCAATAACTTCCCTGGTCAAACGCCGGGACGTCCCTTTGTATGGATAGATATGCATATACATAGACGGATTAAAGTTGGCTTCAATAATTCCATAAGCATTTTCATCAGCTGCAGGAACTTCGGTGTTTTCAATAATTAAATCGATGCCGCTGATTTTTGCTTCCAGCGCAGCTACCGCGTCCGCCGCGATCTTCTTATAATCCTCAGGAATTTGATCGGTCACGTCAATGGAATCTCCGCCTGTGCTCACGTTGGAATTCTCACGCAGATAAACGACCTCATCCGCTTTTGGAATTGAATCTGGTTGATATCCCTGCCCTTTAAGCATAAGGACCTCCAGATCACCTAATTCAATAATTTCTAATGGTGTTCTGTGGTCTCTGCCTCGCAGCGGATCACGGTTCTTTTCGTTCACCAGCTCTTCAATTGTCTGTTTACCGTCACCTGTCACGTTAGCAGGTGTGCGCAGCAAGACTGCATGAACCTTTTCATTCAGCACGAAGAAGCGATACTCTGTTCCACTGAGAAACTCCTCTATAAGTACAGAAGAATCTTCTTGAAATGCCAATGTAATAGCCTGTTGATAATCATCATAACCGGCACCGTCTTTAAAGATAGAAATCCCTAATCCATAGTTAGTAGTTTTCGGCTTCACCACAAAAGGCTTGGCGGAAAACACCTCATAAGCGCGCAGTGCATCTTCTATATCATTAAACTCATCACCTAAAGGCACACGGAATCCCTGTTGATGAAGGATTTTCTTCGTTACTGTTTTATTTTCCATAATTAAAGGGGAGACATAACTATCTTTACTTGTCATATT
This sequence comes from Sporosarcina sp. NCCP-2331, assembly GCF_023707945.1. Classification (NCBI taxonomy): domain Bacteria; kingdom Bacillati; phylum Bacillota; class Bacilli; order Caryophanales; family Caryophanaceae; genus Sporosarcina; species Sporosarcina sp. NCCP-2331. The sequence goes on along the minus strand of NZ_BRCD01000001.1, from coordinate 234,991 downwards.
CCCGTTTTTTACATACTCAATATGATCATGTAATTTCAGCTTCAAAAATTGATCTTGCCGGTCTAAAATTTCCACCTGCAGTCCCTGCTGGATTGCATCAAACATTAGAATCTGTGTAGACAGCTCCATGTCAGTAAATCCTGTTAATTGATAGGGTTTAGCCCATGCCTCAGCGTAATTTTCTTTCGCAATACTCACTGCTGTTTGTTTCTGGCTGTTTTTTTCAATTTCTTTATATAGTCTTCCTGATAAAGTTTTACTCGGGTCCGCCAGCATTTCTCTTAAGTTAACAAATAATGTATCTGAAACCGTCAGGCCTAAGATTTCTGTTACCTGTTCCATTTCATCAATCATCTGTTCAGCTTCCGTTTTAAACTGAGTAGATTCCAACGGATGTTCAAGTGCTACAGTATTATTGTAAGATTCACCTGATTTACAATCAGCACTTTCATCTTTCCACAGCAAATATACTAGAAATAGATGCAAAAACTCCACTTGCTCACGGCTGATCCCATACATTTCAAAAGGATTTAAATCTATATTTCTCAATTCAACATAGCGGACGCCCTGCTCTTCCAGTTGTGAAACATGACCTTTGCTTCTTAGACGGATAGCAGAATAAAACTCTTTTTCTTCTATTAAATATCCCTTTTTAACCATTGATTCAAGATCAGCCGCATAGTTTTCAATGCTGCTGTACGAAACTTGAACCTCGTCAGAATTTGTGTAACCATATTTACTGCTTCTAATACTTCTTACGGGCTTGCTAAAAGAATCCTCTTCGAAAAAGTTCTTTTCACTCACAGGGGAAGCTCCGTAAAAGTAAGTTGTCAGCCAGCGGTACTGTATATAGTTTCTCGTAAGTTTTAAGTAAATTTCACTCTTAAAATGACGATATTCTTTGATCTCCGACTGCAAATTAAATAACACTCGAATCAGTTGGTCATCAAATTCAAAATTAAAATGAATTCCGCTGATCATTTGTTTGCGGCGTCCATAGGATTTGGCTAAGTATCGGCGGTACAGAACACTCTCAAAATTTTTCAGCTTGGCAATGACAATATCTTCTTCTTTTTCCGGTAACTGCGGCGGCATGCTTAACGGCCAGATCATTTCTTGCTCACTCATAGAACGATAGGCAACGTCATGAATTGCTGATAAATGGTTAAACAGCTCTTCTATTGAATCAGTAACAGGCGTAATTAATTCCATTTGTGTTTCTGAAAAGTCCCGCTGAATGTATGGATGCTGATCTCTTGCGGAAAGCACTTCAGGATGGTCTGTTTTCGCTAAGTTTCCCGACAGATCCACCCGCTGGCCTTCTTTCTCGATGCCGTAGCGAGCTTTTAATAAGTATGGTCTAACACGTTCATTGCCTAACATTTCTTTTAAATTCATAGTAGCTATCGCCCCCTGATTACTTTTTCACAGCAGTCTTTTCAGGAAATTAACCGCAATTTATAACAGAAAGCAGAAATTGAAAATATCCACATTTGGTTGAAATGTGGATACTTTCAATTCCACGTTTTATGATAAAAAGGGAATTAACCTAAGTGTTTCATATGGAAAGCAAAATGATCATCCAAGAAAGAAGCAATAAAGAAATAGCTATGATCATAACCATCTGCTTTTTTATAACTAACTGCTTGATTACTTTTCTGGGCATTTGCTAAGAATGCAGTTTCATCCAATTGTTCCGGATAAAACGTATCTTCGGTACCTTGCGTAATGAGAATGGGCGGCATGCCAGTTTCTTTGATCAGTTCTGAAGCATCCCATTCTCTCCAAGCTGCTCGGTCCTCACCTAAATAAGCCGAGAAAGCTTTAATTCCCCATGGAACGTCACTGGGGCTGAGTATAGGAGAAAAAGCAGAAATGGCTTTGAATCTTGAAGCGTTTTTCATGCCGATAACCAACGCGCCATGGCCGCCCATTGAGTGACCCATTATGCTTTCTTCACCTGAGAAATCAGGAATTAATGTGAACGCAATTTCTGTTAATTCCTCTGTAATATACGTATACATTTTATAGTTAGCCGCCCATGGATCTTGAGTGGCGTCTACGTAAAAGCCTGCTCCTTTTCCAAGATCCCATGCTTCATCGTCCGCGGCATGTTCTCCGCGCGGTGATGTATCTGGAATAATGACGGCAGTTTGATGTTTGTCAGCCAATCGCTGAAAACCGCTTTTTTGACTGAAATTATCGTCTGTACAAGTCAAACCGGACAGCCACCAAATAAGAGGGATTTTTTTACCCTCTTTATTTGACGGCAGATAAAGGCTAAACGTCATATCACACTGTAAGACTTCTGAATAATGACTGTACTTACATTGCTCTCCATCAAAAGAGCGATGCTGTTCAATGCGTTCAATACTCATGCTCTCACTCTCCATATGTTAAGACTGTGCGGATCGATTCGCCTTTGTGAAGCAAATCGAATGCTTCATTAATATCCATAAAGTCTAAATGATGTGTAATAAATGAATCTAAATCAATCTTACCATTCATATAGTCTTCAATCATTCCCGGAAGCTCAGTTCTGCCTTTTACTCCACCAAAAGCTGAACCTTTCCAAACACGACCCGTAACTAATTGGAATGGACGGGTCTGAATCTCTTTCCCTCCAGCTGCTACACCGATGATAATGCTCTCTCCCCAGCCTTTATGACAGCATTCAAGAGCGGATCTCATGACTTCCACATTTCCAATACACTCAAAACTGTAATCCACTCCGCCATCAGTCATTTCAACGATCACTTCTTGGATTGGTTTATCGAATTTTGACGGGTTAATAAAGTCGGTAGCGCCCATCTTTTTAGCCAGTTCAAATTTGTCTTCGTTCATATCAATTGCGATAATGCGGCTTGCTTTTGCTTGAGCCAGACCTTGAACTACAGCTAATCCGATAGCACCTAAACCGAATACGGCCGTCACGGCTCCTTCTTCCACTTTCGCTGTGTTATGGACAGCTCCAATACCAGTTGTCACGCCGCATCCGAATAAACAGACTTTATCAAGCGGTACATTTTGGTCTTCTACTTTTACTAATGAAATCTCTGATACGACAGTATATTCACTGAACGTACTTGTTCCCATATAGTGATAAATTGGCTCGCCATTATAAGAGAAACGAGTTGTTCCGTCAGGCATTAACCCTTTACCCTGCGTTTCGCGAATCGCACTGCACAGATTTGTTTTCCCCGATAGACAGAACTTACATTTTCCACACTCAGGTGTATATAGCGGAATCACGTGGTCTCCCGGCTTTACTGAAGTTACTCCTTCACCTACAGAAACAACGACACCCGCACCTTCATGACCGAGTACAGCCGGGAATACGCCTTCAGGATCGTCACCTGATAAAGTATAGGCATCTGTATGACAGACAGAAGTGTACAGAATCTTTACTAATACTTCTCCTGCTTTTGGATCTTCTACATCAATTTCTACAATCTGAAGCGGTTCTCCCGATTTAAATGCAACAGCAGCTCTACTTTTCAAATGAAGACCTTCTTTCTACTATTATAATAGTGATACTATACCCATAATTACATACCGCGAACCGATCAGCAATACTGACATATTTGTCACTATACGGGGTAAACTTCATTTATAACATACGACACGATGCTGTTTACATTTACATACGGGCAGACTATAATTCATCTTACCATACTGACAAATTTGTCAATTTGAATATAACGCTAATGGAAAGGTATGTGAATAAATAGTGATTCATTATAAAGAAAAAGAATATTACAGCAGTAAAGATTTGGCCTTGTCCGTTATAGGCGGACGATGGAAAATAGCGATTATTTGGTGCTTGCTTCAACAGTCTCCATTACGATTAAGTGAAATTGAAAAAAAGCTTCCCGATGCCAACCAGCGTATGCTGATTAGACAACTAAGGGAACTGGAAGACGATAAAATCATCACACGGTTTGTCTATCCGATTGTTCCGCCTAAAGTGGAGTACGAATTAAGTGAAATCGGTCTTCTCCTGGAACCTGTTGTCACTTCGATCTGTAATTGGGGAGATACTTTCAGTAAGTTTTTAGAAGAGGAATGATAAATAAGGGCATGACAGAGCTATCCTGACCCTCGTATAAGACAATGAACGTAAAAACATACTATACTAAGAAGAACAACTACAAACAGGAAAGGTATCAGGTGATCGCATTGAATAATAACGATATATTAGCCCGTTTACGATACGCATTGGATATAAAAGATGCTGCTATGGTCGAGATCTTTGAATTGGGCGGCGTGGAAACAACTAGACAGGAAGTCCGCGACATGCTGGCGAAAGCCAAAGACGATCAGGATTATGATTCACAGGAAAGTGAATATGTCAGAGAAATCGACAATCAGACGCTGGAATCGTTTCTGAATGGTCTGGTAACGCAGAAAAGAGGAAAGCAGGAAGGTCAATCGGAAAATACGCCGAATCAGTTCCTGATGTCAGCCAATCATCGAAATAAAAATAACATTCTTCTCAAAAAACTGAAAATCGCACTTTCACTTACAGGCGAAGATATGATGGAAATTTTACACGAAGCAGGCGTTGATTTATCGAAAAATGAATTGAGTGCAGTGCTGAGAAAAGAAGGACACCGGAATTATAAAGAATGTGGTGACCGGTACGCCAGAAACTTCCTAAAAGGCTTGGCATTGCGTTACCGGGAATAAGCAAAAGAGGAGAGGACGGCATGTTCGCGACGATTGATGAAAAAAAGAGAAGATTAGATGCGGCACGCCCATTACCTGAATATACGGTTCAAAGTCTAAGAGAAAAACTGTTCTTAGAGTGGACGTACAACTCCAATGCTATTGAAGGCAATACACTGACATTAAACGAGACGAAGGTAGTGCTTGAGGGAATAACAGTCGGTGGTAAAACTGTGCGGGAGCACTTAGAAGTGATTAATCACCGCGATGCGATTTCATATGTGGAAGAGATTGTGCATAAAGCGGACGCCATGTCAGAATGGCAGATTAAGAATTTGCACCGGCTTGTTTTGAAGGGAATCAACGACGAGTATGCGGGTGTCTATCGAAATCAGCAAGTATTTATTTCAGGCGCTCAGCATATACCGCCAGAGCCTTTTAAAATTCAAGAACAAATGGAACAGCTTCTTATTTGGTATCATGGGGCAGCACAAAGTCTGCATCCGATTGCCAGAGCTGCCATGCTGCATGCAATATTCGTAGGAATTCATCCATTTATCGATGGCAACGGAAGGACATCAAGACTGTTAATGAACCTGGAACTAATGAAGGCTGGTTATCCTCCTGTAATAATTAGAGTGGAAAATCGTCTAACTTATTACAATGCATTAGACAAAGCCCATACGACTGAAGATTATCAGGATTTTATTGATTTAGTGGCGGGGGAAGCAGAGTCTGCACTGAACCTGTACGTAAAAGCAGTAAATTGTTGATAGACGAATGTAGAGCACCTGGATCTTATAGTGAGATCACAGGTGCTTTTAGCATTCAGCTAATCATTCATACACAATCTAATCTTGTTTCTTCTTCACCTGTTTTAACGTTGCCACAATCAAAAAGCTGACGATCACCAGCAGCAGCCACGAACTTAGCTTCCCGATCCCAACCAGATGCCATGTCTCGCTTTGATTCGGGTATCTCCAGGCACCGAAAAATGTGGCGATGTTTTCGGCCACCCAGATGAAAAATCCAATGAGTACAAATGAAAATGCGATTGGCATACGGTAGCGGGTTTCGCCGACTTCATACGTTACCCATGACTGCCAGAAGACGATCAGCACGAGCGCAGACAGCCACCAGCGGATATCGATCCAGTAATGATGAGTGAAAAAGTTCAGATAGATGGCGGCAGCGAGCGGTGCAACGAGCCAAAGCGGCGGCCATTTCACCAAATCCACATGCAGCCTTCTCCATGCCTGGCACAGATAACTGGCGACACTGGCATACATGAATCCGCTGTACAGCGGCACCCCGAGTATTTTGAAATAGCCTTCTTCCGGATACGACCAGGACCCCATATTCACTTTAAATATTTCCAGAGCCAGTCCAATTAAGTGGAAAAGCGTAATGACTTTTAATTCATCGCGCGTTTCGAGGCCGGAACGCACCATCCACCACTGCATGAGCAGAAAAATAATCAGCAGCCAGTCGTAGCGTGGCAGGAAAGGCAGAGGTATCACTTGGGTCAACGCCAATGAACCGAAAATAACGACCGGGAACAGACAGGAAAGAGCCTGCTGCCAGCCAAAGCGGACGAGCTGCATCCATGCTGATGCGATGGTAATTTTAAACGTTTTTTTCTGTGTCAAAGTTTTTTGCATAGGACACCGCCTTTTTATCAAAATAGACCGAATTCTTTCTGGAAATTAGTATGACGATAGCCGAGCTGTTATGGTTCACTCTTTGTTGGGAATTAGCTGGCTATCTGTTATATAATGAGTACGCACCATACATAAGGGAGTTGTAAAAAATATGTTCGTACGTAAAAAAACACTCTATTTACTATTCAGCTTAACCGCGCTTGTCTTCTTGCTGATGGGCTGCGGATCAAAAGCAGAAGAGGGAAAACTGGTAGAACAGGAAGTTCCGGAAGAGCCGGTAAACGAGCCTGAAGAAGCGAAGGAAAAAGCAGCAGATTATTCAGCAGACGTAGAAGAAAATCCAATCGTGACGATTACGATGGAAAACGATGAGAAGATCGTCTTGGAGCTAGAGCCCAAAGTAGCGCCGAACACGGTAGCGAACTTTGTTTCATTGGTGGAAGAAGGCTATTACGACGGATTGATTTTCCATCGTGTCATTCCAGGCTTCATGATTCAGGGCGGAGATCCTTCAGGAAACGGTTCAGGCGGTCCAGGGTATTCAATTGACGGGGAATTTACGAATAACGGATTTGAAAACAATATGCTGCACGAGCGCGGTGTTCTGTCTATGGCCCGTACACAAGACCCGAACTCTGCCGGTTCACAGTTTTTCATTATGGCAGAAGATGTACCGGATCTTGATTCGGATTATGCTTCATTCGGCAAGGTAATCGAGGGAATGGAAACAGTGGATGCCATCGTGGCTGCTGAAACAGATCCTTCAGACAAGCCTTTAAAGGATCAGAAAATGAAAACAGTTGAAGTGGATACAAAAGGTTTTGACTATCCGTCCCCAACAGTTAATAAGTAAAACACACGAGGCTGCCCTTCAATAAAAAGGGCAGCCTGTATTTTATTCGTGCAGCGTCGGCTGAATGGTCATGGCTTTTATGTAGGGGATAAATAAACTAATAAACACGCCTGTGAAAAGTGCATTTACCAATGTACCAATGCCGATTGCTCCGTCAAAAAAGAAAGCTATGATTACGAGAATAATACTGATAATAGCTCGTGCATACGTTGTACTTAATCCGGTTAACCTGGATAATATTAGCATGGAACGATCCATGGGATTTGGTGCAAATGAAGATTGTAAATAAATTGCCACGCCCAAACCGATTAATACAATACCTAAGACTACGCATGTCCACTGACCAATCCAAGTTTGCGGTACGATCCAGTCGCGCAATAAAAATAACCACGCATCAATTCCAAGCCCTGTAACAAACGAAGTGATAAGTGCGTAATACTCCGGTCTTTTTTTATCAGCGATGGCGTTGCATAAGACCAGTGATGCCCCGACGACAATTTCCCAGCTGCCGATGGTCAAGCCGAATGTGCGGTACAAGCCGACGAGCAGTGCGTCAAACGGGGAAGCACCGAGCGCTGATTGTATGGTAAAGGTGATGCCTAATGTTAAAACAATCAGGCCGATGAGATAATTATGAAATCCAGCCTGTAATAGTCGCAAAATATTTCATCTCCTTCATATGACGCAATCTTCTCTTTTTTATTGTAACCTACATAGGTATAGCCTTCTATAGAAAGCGGGGATAATTATGAACAGACGCCTGATCGATGCGCATATTCATTTGGATATGTACAGCGACGAAGAAAGAATCTTACTCCTGAAAGAGCTGGAAGCAAGTTCTGTCGATGCATTGGTTGCGGTTTCAAAAGATTTATCGTCTTCCCATCGACAACTGGAGTCCGCACGTTTCGACAGCCGAATTAAGGCGGCAATCGGCTGGCATCCAGAGCAAGCTGTGCCAAGTGAAGAAGAACTGCAGGCAATCTTGAATTTGATTGATGAAAATCATCATCTTCTGACGGCGGTCGGTGAAGTAGGGCTGCCTTATTATCTGCGGCAAGGGACACCCGATCTGGACTTGTCGCCTTATGTAAAAGTACTCGAGAAATTCATTCAAAAAGCTGCTTATACCAAGCTGCCGATCGTTCTGCATGCGGTCTACGAAGATGCAGCTGCCGTATGTGATTTACTGGAAGCCTATTCGATTACGGCTGCTCATTTTCATTGGTTCAAGGGGGAGGATGTGGTGCTGGAGCGAATCCTCGCAAATGGCTATGTCGTTTCCGTTACACCTGATGTGGTGTATAAAGAAAAGATCCAGCACATTGTCGAACAGACACCGCTGTCACAGCTGATGGTGGAAACGGATGGACCCTGGCCATTTGAAGAGCGCTTTTCAGGTAGGCTTACACATCCTTCGATGATGCATGAGAGCGTACAGAAGATTGCTGATATCAAGCGAATGAATGCGGATGAAGTGTATAAAAGTATCTATGAAACAACTAAAGCGTTTTATCGGATTGAGGAAGTATTGTAAAAAATGTATGTGGTTTTGCTATGCTTCGGCACTGAGGGATCGCCTGCGTCCTTGGCCTTACTGGCGAAGAGTGAGCTGGCAGTCTCAGGGCAACGGGCACACCCCGCAGTCGTGCCTGCGCATACAAGAGTAGAAAAGTAACTTACTAGGTATTCAGCTTGATTTTTCAATATTTCAAACAATTCTAGGGTATATTTGGTATAGTGTTATTGGAGTAAAGAAAACATTTTTGAGGTTCCAGAAACGTCCCAATTTCTTAAATAAACAAAGAGTTGAGAGGATAAACATGATTATTAAAGCAATAATGAAATTTATACTCAAGGTCATTGGTTTCTTATTAGTAATTTTAGGGCAAGGTCTAATATTACTGGCGACAGTTTCAGGCTGTTTAATGAATGTGATTACTGGATTTCTATTCTTTCTAGCGATCATTTCTAGTTTTTTAGATGGGCCCATAAGTTATAAAATCGTTTTTTGGATTCTGGCCATAATCGCAGGAGCAATTTCAACTAATATTTATACAATACCGGAACGACTGGTAAATATGGGAGGGCGTTTAATTAATTATGATTTCAATTAATCGTTCTAGTAGAATTTACTATAATCAGAAGCAATTGTTAAAGAGCCTGGCTGCAGAGTTGGACCAAATTAGTAAGATACGAATAATTATAACCGAAAAGCCTGTGTCTCAGATTACTTTGTAATCTAAGATACAGGCTTTTTATTTCATCTCTACTATCTCTTCACACATTACGAACAAAGTACAATAATCTGAGAAGGTGCTGCCTGTGCGGGGATACTTCTCGTAGTTGCTCCGTATACCACAATTAAATTTCTTCCGCCGACCTCGCCGGTGAACGGCTGCCCGTTTTGCAGTACTATTTGTGTTTGGGGAGAAATGTTCAGTTTCAGCGTCCCGTCACGGCTTTCTAAACGGCGGTTGAAATAATCCACTTTTATACGGTAATAAGGAGAATCTTTACTCATAATGAGGGCTCTGTATTGGGGCGGATAGATCATGGGTACCGGGGCATTTGCATCATAAAATCCAGTGACCCGGTCGCCTGTATTGATTATTGCATGATCGACAAAATAGGTTGTCGGCTCCACAACAAAATTGACAATATTTCCATACCCGTTATCGACCGTGAACATTTTATAGCATCCGGCTTCATTTTCCTGCCCAATCGAAAAGTCCTCAATCATCATCACTGTGCCGCTGAAAGATAGAAAGTTCATCATTCGGCCCCTTCCGTTATTTAATCAGTCCACTTGTATAGCCTATGTAAATTTTGAAGTTCGGTGAATACGGACAGAAAGTCTAATGGAAGATTGCTGAATCATTCAGTACTAAATTAATAAGATCGTTTTCTGTCGAAAAGTAACGAGTGATTCATCCCGGAAATAATTGACATGGCAGGCAAGACAGGATATAGTAAATGATAATCGTTCTCATTAATTGGATGGTATGAAAAGATATACATAGTAAAGGCCGCCAGTCACACAAATGTCATGAAGGTTCATAATAAATCTTTGAATTTATGGCCGAAAGACATGGGATTTGTGAGATACTTTATAGGTGGGAATCTGCCCAGCATATAGAAAAACCTATATCAATTATCCTTAAGATAGAACTAACATACTGAAAGGGGACGAATAAATAGTGAAAAAAGGATTTATGTTTGTTTTATTAGCAAGTGTTCTCATGCTGACAGTGGCTTTGCCGCAAGCATCGGCACAAGTTGCAGATGGAACGCATTCACTCGATTATCAGGTGAATCAGCCAAATAGCAGCTCTGCTTCGATTGCCAATGATTACTTCTTGAAGCCCGCAAAGGCAACGGTCAAAAATGGGGTTGCCACAGTGGAGCTTACATTGAAAAACAGCACGTGGATCACAAAATTCCAGCCGCCTGGCGGTGCGACTGTACTCAGTGAGGATAAGGCAGCAGATACACGTGTCGTACAGTTTACAGTGAACGATCTGTCAAAGCCTCTCACGATCGAAATGAAGGTAGATGTAGATGATATTAATTACCACCATGAATATTCGGTTGACCTCGTTTTTGACGAAGCAGCGGCAGTCGCTCCACCGGTAAAAAATGAAACAGTGAAACCAACTCCGGAAAAGGATAAAGCACCTGCTTCCAGTACGACAGGAACAAAGAAACCGTCGGCTGAAAATCAAGTGAAAAATCCGCAAACTAGTGATTCAACGCCGTACTTACTAATCTTTGCATTAGCAGGTTCAGCATTTTTACTTTATAGAACTAGAAACCAAAGAAAACAGGGGGAACAATCATGACAAAAAAGACTACATCACGCGCAACAAAAGCGGTACTGGCTTCATTACTGGCAGCATCCATCGCACTTCCATCAGCTGCTTCAGCAAGCACGAACCCGATCAGCTCAAGCAATAATGCAGCGACGACACTTGCTGAGACAATTGCAGCAGATCAGATTATCGACTTCCACGTATATAAGCCAGGAACAACTGAACCACAACCGGCAATTAGCGGCCACATCGTACCTCAGGGGACACTTGTTGAAAAAGATGGAAAAACTACAGCGTATTTAACGGTTGCAGCTAAATCTGCACCTATGATTGCAGGTTTACAAACGAAACAAGGCGAAGAGTTTGTTGATGCAGCTGGTGTGAAAAACACAGATGGCACAATCACATACAGTTTCCCGGTTGTTAAAGATACAGTTTATCCAGGTAAGATTCATGTGGTAGTACCGGCGATGAGCATGGACACATGGTATGAATTCGACTTCAAAGCAACAGCAGCTAAAAACGATGTAGAAGCAGAAGTTAAATCAGTACCTGTAAAAGTTTATAAAGATGGAACAAGCGAAGAGTCTATGATGAAACAGTACATGTCTTCAACTGCATCTGTGAAGAAGCTGGCAGACGGCAATGAAGTAACGGTTTCATTCCCTAAAGGCCACTACATCCAAGAGTTCAAAGTGGATGGCAAGGTTGTAGCAATTGCTACAGACGACAAGTCTACAGGTGAACGTACGTATACGTTCAAAGTAGCAGACTTAACAAAATTAGTGAATGCTGACCTGCATGTGATTGTAGACGAAGCGGGCGTTAAGTATGATTCAAATCATAAAGTTCAAATTGGACTGGACGGAGCGAAGCCGGGCGACAAGCCAGTGGAAACGCCAAAGCCTGAACCTACTCCCGATCCAATCGTAAATCCATTCAAAGACATCGATAAAGACGGCAATAAAGAAGCAATCCTTGCACTTTACAAGAAAGATATTATCAAAGGTGCAGACAAGTTCAACCCGCGCAACAACATCACCCGCTCACAATTTGCGTTGATGATCGCACGTGCATTAGACTTGAAATCTTCAGGATCTGCAGGCTTTAAAGACCTTGGCAATATTACAGATAAAGAGCGCGTAGACGCTATCAATGCCTTGGCGCAAGCAGGTATTGTTCAAAAGAACGAAAAGTTCAATCCGAATAACACATTGACTCGCCAGCAAGGTGCATTAATGCTTTACCGTGCTGTGAATCACGCGGCAGGAAATGAAATGAATATCGGCGATACAAGCCTTAAATATTATGCAGACGGAGCAGTTGTCACAGATCCTGAAACGAAAAAAGCATTTGCTTTATTGTATGCAGGAGGAATCATGACAGGCTCTCAGACGGCTGACGGTAAAAAGGTAATTAACGCAGGCAGCCCGCTGCAGCGCACACAAATGGCTAAGATCTTAAACGGTTCATTGGATTTTATGGACAAAAATAAATAAGTAATTCGAACAGATACTTCCTCTCGCTTTTTTCATTAAGCGGGAGGAAGTTCCTGTCGTTTTATCTGTAATCGGCCAGAATAGGAAGGGAGCGTGCGGGTTTGAAATGAAAAGAATAGGTGGTCTTTCCATCCTGATTTTGATGATCTCTGTACTGCTGCCTTATCATTCAACTGCAGACGCGGCTGAACAAAAAAACGTCAATGGTGTGTATCAAGTTGAGCTAAGTTTTCAATCAGATGAATCAGCAGGTCAGGAAATTTTATTCGGCGACAAGGCTGAACTGACGGTTAGAGAAGGTCGCTACATTCTCTCGGTTCCAGTAAAGTATCAGGACGTCATCAAGAAAGTAACCGTTCAGCAGTCAGGAAACCAGATGAAGTCATCGCTGAATGCGGATGAAAATTTAGTTCAGTTTGATATGGAGAATGTACTGGCAAGTGTCATGATTGAAGGAGAGTATCAATGGTCCGAAGATGATCTTTTACTATCCTTCTCGCAGGAAATAGTAATTCTTGCAGATTCTTTACCGAAGGAAGAGCAGAAGCCGGCAGCTGATGGCACGGTGCTGACCGACGGAAATAAACAGCTGCCCGTCAAAACTGAATCTGTCCATCGGGATAAAACTCCAATCATAAAAGAGCGGGAAAAACGTACCTATACCCCCCGGCCGTCCAGGCATTCAAAAGAGGCTGCAGAAGCCCGAGAGAAAAAGCAGGCTGCAGAAACGGCACGAAAAGCAGCAACTGAAGAAGAGCAGCTGGTATTTGATCGTACACAGGATGCAGCAGCAAAAGTGCAGTCAGCAGTAAAAGAGCAGACTCCTGTGAGACCGGCAGTCGTACAGATAGCAGGGGAAAAAGCGGAAGTGGCATCCACTTCAGTTCATACAGCAGAAGGCCAGGCTATTCCATTTAATGTTGTAAAAGCCTGTATCCTGTTTCTTGCCTGTATCCTTTCAGGAGCTTTATTAATTCGGCGACTGGTCAGCAGAAAAAAAGAAGTTATCAGTAAATGATGAATGGAGGATCACAGCGTGCAGAAAACATGGAGATATTTTACGTTGTTCGCAGCCGTTTTGTTACTAGCTTTTGCGGCAGGCTGCGGTGCAGATACAGATAAGGAAAGTGCGTCAGCTGAAGCCGGTAATGACAAAGCAGAAGGTTCGGATCAACGCATCATAGCGGGGACAGTCGTTATCGCAGATATCCTGGATAAATTAGATATTGACGCAATTGCGATACCCGAATCAGAAAAACAGCTGGCGCCGCGTTTTGACGGACTGCCAACAATCGGCAATGCAATGACGCCCGATATGGAGATCGTGAAGTCGCTGGACCCGACAGAAGTATTGTCCGTGTCCACACTGGAATATGATTTGACGGACAGTTTTGAGCAGTTGAATATACCGGTGAAATTTTTGAACTTCCAAAGTGTTGACTCGATGATCACAGAAATTCAGACACTGGGTGAGCGTTACAACCGCACAGAAAAGGCAGATAAGCTGGTTTCGAATCTGCAAAAGAATATTGAAGCAGCAGAAACAGTCGCAGCGAACCGTAAAGGACCGCGTGTTTTGATTTTACTCGGGATTCCAGGCAGCTATCTGGTAGCTACCGAAAATTCCTATGCAGGTGATTTGGTGAAGCGCGCGGGCGGTATTAACGTGATGGAAGGGCAGGATCCTGAATATCTTTCTTCCAATACAGAATATCTTCATAACAGCGATCCTGACATAATTCTTCGGCTGTCACACGGTATGCCGGAAGAAGTGGTGGAGATGTTTGAGGAAGAGTTCAAAACGAACGACGTGTGGAAACACTTTGATGCGGTGAAAAACGGCAAAGTCTATGATTTAGAAGAAGAGCTTTTCGGAACGACCGCTTCACTGCAGGTACCGGAAGCATTGAAAGAATTAATTAAGATTTTCTATCGTTGATCAGGATGATTGATGAATTACGGTGAAAAAGGAAGACCGTTATGACAAAAAGAATTGTTAGTTATGTGGCTGTAGCTGTGCTGCTCATCGTGACCATCGTTTATTCAGCTGCGACAGGCAGTATTCAGATGGGCTTTTTCGAATTTTTGGGTGCGCTTTTTGAAAAGGGAAACAGTCAGATGGAAGTGATCCGGGATCTGCGTTTTCCTCGGATCATTGTTGCTTTATTTGCCGGGGCGGCCCTTTCGGTTTCCGGTGTTCTGCTGCAGTCTGTTATGCGTAACCCGCTGGCAGACGCGGGAATTATCGGAATTTCATCCGGCGCTGCTTTTGTTCAGTTATTTATTATTTCATTTTTCCCCGCACTCTTTTTCATGACACCTTTATTCGCGTTTATGGGCGGCGCGTTTGCCTGCTTCCTCGTTTTTGCGCTGTCATGGAAGTCGGGGCTCAGTCCGTTGAAATTAATCCTTGTAGGAATCGCGATCAATGCGATGTTCACAGGCCTGACGGAAGCATTCATCAGCTTTGGCGGCTCGTTGAATGTCTCGGCGTCAAGTGTCATCGGTTCGAATCTGACACTGCGGACGTGGAAAGATGTTTCAACAATTGTTACATATGGAACGATTGGACTGGTGCTGGCGTTTGCACTGTACAGCTGGTGCAACTTGCTGGTGTTGCAGGATAAAACAGCAAAGAGTATTGGTTTTCATGTGGCGCGCGCACGGCTGATCATTGCGGCAACGGCCGTTTTATTATCAGCCATTTCAGTCGTCGTGGCAGGGGTCATTTCATTTGTCGGCCTGCTCGTACCACATATCGCACGCCGGTTAGTCGGCTATGACCATAAAGTGCTCCTGCCATTTACCGCATTGCTGGGGTCATTGATTATTTTGCTGGCTGACACCATTGGAAGGACGATTGTGGCGCCGCTGGAGATTCCTGCATCGACGATCATGGCAATCATTGGCGGCCCATTCCTCATATTCTTACTGCGAAAAGAGTGACCTGCTATGGAAATGAAAAGTATCATTGTCTCCCATGATAATAAAACGAACCATCTGGACGGTGTGACGACGTCGATACAAAAAGGCAAAGTTACGACAATTATCGGTCCGAACGGCTGTGGGAAATCGACGTTATTAAGTGTGCTGTCCAGAAACAATACGCCGAAGTCGGGTGCTGTTTCATTGGAAAATCGTGACCTGCTGCAATATAAGCCAAAGGAATTCGCAAAAAAACTGGCGATAGTTTATCAACAGAATGATATACCAAAAGATTTAACGATTGAAAAGCTCGTCGGCTTTGGCCGGCTGCCGCATAAAAACTTGCTGCAGCGCGCGCGGGAAGAGGATCTTCAGGCAATCGACTGGGCGCTGTCGGTGACGAACCTGAATGATAAGCGCGATAAAGATCTGGAGGCATTATCCGGCGGTGAGCGCCAGCGTGTGTGGATTGCGATGGCACTGGCACAGCGCTCTGAGATTCTGTGCCTGGATGAGCCGACTACTTATTTGGATATCTATTACCAAATTGAGCTGCTCGAGCTGGTGAAGTCGCTGAATGAAGAATACGGCCTGACGATTGTTATGGTGCTGCATGATATCAACCAGGCAATTCGTTACAGTGATGAAATCATCCTGATGAAGACTGGACAGATTGTGGCTGAAGGACCGCCGCGTGAAGTCATTACGAAAGATGTCATTAAGCAGGTCTATGGCGTGAACGCGGTCTTTAAGGAAGACGACGAACTCGGCCTCTATATGATGTCACTCGGTATTTAGGAGGTCTCCGAATGAAAAAACGCCTATCGAAGCTGATGCCGTTTGTCTATCTGGCGGTCTTCCTGTATTCAGGTTATTTGCTGGTACAGTATCTTTATACATATATAGAAGCTGCGGGTACATTGAAAGAAACACAGGAAATCTATGAGACGGCGCTGGAAAATGAGGCAGAGCCTGCCGTTTCAGTAGGGTCAAATAAAGAGGATATTTTATCACGCTATACGATGAGGCCGCAGTTTGATGAGCTGCATAAAATCAATGACGATATTGTCGGCTGGATTTCAGTTGAGGGCTCAAAGGTCAATAACCCGATACTGCAGGCGGAGGATAATGATTTTTATCTGAACCGGAACTTCAAAGGTGATTACAGCCGTGCAGGAAGTGTCTTCATGGATTACCGCAACGATGTCACCGATATGAGCCGTAACACAGTGATTTACGGGCATGCCATGAGAAACGATACGATGTTCGGCAGCCTGAAGAAGTTTGGAGATCAGGACTATGCCAATAAACATTCCGTGATCTATGTGGATACGCTGTACGAAGGTTATGACATTGAAGTGTTTGCCGCTTATGAAACGACGATCGACTTTTATTATATTGAGACGCATTTCCAGTCGGATGAAGAGTTTGCGGGTTTCTTAGGGGAAGTGGAATCACGTTCGCTGATTGAGATGCCGGTGGAAGTGGGACCGGATGATAAAATTGTTACGCTTTCCACATGCAATAACTCTGTGAACAGTAAAGACAAGCGCTACGTAGTGCAGGGGAAATTAGTGAAGAGATAAATAAGTACCAGGTGCACAAGGGTGTGAAAAGACCAGGAACAAAAAAGGAATGCGTGGGTATGCATTCCTTTTTTGTTTTTCCTAGGAAAAATAGCGGATTGATAAGTAAAAGAGGTCTGTGTATAGTTCTGAGTTACAGACCATTCATAGGAGGTTTTTTGTTGGGAACACAATCGCTTCACTCCAGTAAAGAAACACCGTATTTTGTTATTAGTATTGTTTTCAGTGTACTCATCTATTTATTAGCTGTCATCAGCGTTGTCGGTATCGTAATTGCTGCAGCCATACTTGCAATCATATTAGTGCTGAATGCTGTCATGATCGGCGGTATTCGTGGAAACGGGATCCGGGTGAATGAAAAGCAATTTCCTGATGTTTATAAAAGAGTAGTGGACTTATCCGTTCAAATGGGAGTAGCCAAAGTGCCTGATGTATTCGTCATTAATTCAGAAGGTGCTTTAAATGCTTTTGCCACAAGATTTATGGGAAGAAATATGATGGTGATTTATTCAGAAGTGTTCGAACTGGCGAGACAGCAGGGAGAAAAGGAACTGGATTTCATTATTGCACATGAACTGGCCCATATTAAACGGAGACATGTGTGGAAAAACATTCTGATTATGCCTGCCGCTTTTATCCCTTTTCTTTCACAGGCATACAGCCGGGCCTGTGAGTATACATGCGATCGGTATGCGGCCTATTACACACAGGATGGTTTCGCTGCCAAATGTGCGCTTACCATGTTAGGCGTAGGGAAAGGTCTCTATAAAGAAGTGAATGAATTTGCTTATCTTGAACAAATTCAAAGCGAATCCAATGTGGCAGTATGGTTCTCCGAAGTGTTGGCCAGCCATCCTAATCTGCCGAAACGAATTCAGGCAGTCGGCCAGTTCATGCAGGTGGAAGGAACGCCGAACTTCCGGACGAATGCAGGGAAAATTACAGTAGGTGCTCTTATCGCAGGCGGAGCTCTTACCGCTCTGTATGTCGGTATCATTCTCTTTTTTGTTCTGGGTACTACTATTCTCTCAACGTTCCTTGGAGGCTTCCAAGAAGCCGGAGCGGATGAATACGATTCCCCTGGTTTAACTCAGCTCATGGAGGCGGCAGCGGACGGCGATGTTAGTGAAGTAGAGAAAATCTTGATAGAGGGTCATGATATTTTTGAAGAAGATGACGAGCAGACAACTGCCCTTCACTACGCAGTCTACAATAGTAATGTGGAAGCCGCCGAAGTATTGCTGGAGAACGGGGCAAATCCAAATGACTCGGATAATTACTCAACTGTTTTAACCGCGGCATTAGCAAATGAAGATTATGAGCTGGCTGCGCTGCTTTATGAATATGGCGCAGACCCATTAGTAAAAGATGTTGATGGCGAATCGGGAGTAAGTTATTTGGGTGTTAAAACCAAAGAGGAATTTGAAGAGATGCTGCAGTATTAATTTGGGGTCTGCACCAAAATCGGTTCTTGACGACTTGTCAAGTATGTATTGCGAAAATTATGCTGCAGTTTAAACCCGCTTCGGCGCTGGGGGATTGCCTTACGCTATGAGCCAGCTGGCGAAGAACGCGCCAGTTGTCTCGCAGCAACGGCTAACCCCGCAGTTGCGCCTTCGCTGTTGTGGAGAATGTATGACTTGTTGCTTTTTTGCAGAGTAGCGTGTTGAGTTGATGTGTTACCGTTGCTCGACTTTACAAACGCATTGATCACAAAAACTTAAGCCTTTGCAGAATGCTAAGTATTGCATGAAACACCTAACCTATCGTAATCATTTCAAATATGATGCTCATACTGCCTACTCACACACAAAGTATTAAAACACCAGCCTAGTGTACCGGAGTGGAAGGCGGCGACTCTGGGAGGATCAGCCCGACAGGTGAGACAACTTGCGGGAGCGAAAGCCTTTACGAAGAAAGGCTTTTGCGAATAAAAGCGTAGCGTTATGAGCACAGTTTGCCTTAATTTCTGCAAAAAACGCAGAAATACGGCAAAGCGAACCCTTCGCTGTTCGCTTGGCTCACCGCGGGCCCTCCAGAACGCGTCCGCCTGGAACGCAGGGAAACGGTCTCCCTCCACTCCCATCCTGTCCTACGCAATCACAGTCAAATCTCAAACTGCTCATGAAATAGACTGTCAAGCACATGTTTTGGTGATGAGCCTTAATTTGATCATGAAAGTCACTCTACTAGGGTGGCTTTTTTGTATATCTTTTATCCGGACTATAGTAATGATACGATAGATAAAAACACCGAGGTGAGAGTATTCTATGAACTTGGATCGACTGCATGATAAAATTCAAGATAGTAAATCGCTGTTCATCGGAGAAGATACGGCTTTTCGTGCGGCTGTCGTCATTCCGCTTGTGGAGTCGGACGGAGAATGGCATGTGTTATTTGAAGTGCGTTCCTTCACAATGAGAAAACAGCCGGGAGATATTAGTTTCCCCGGTGGACGCATAGATCCGACAGACGCATCCCCAATGGCGGCGGCCTTGCGGGAGACACAGGAAGAATTGGGCGTTGACCCCGCCACCGTGAAGGTGATCGGTGAATTAAGCCCGTATATTGCTTCGCCGTCGTTTGTCGTACATCCGTTTGTGGCGGTGATTGACTACCATGAAATCGTCCGCAGCTATAATAAAGATGAAGTGGAAGAGGTCTTTACGATTCCTGTCAAGTGGCTGCTTGAGCATGAGCCGTACATGCATCTCGTAACCGTTGAATCATCTCCATCTTCAAACTTTCCGTTCGAGAAAATTATGAATGGTGATCAGTACCAGTGGAGAAGTCATTCACTGGAAGAGTGGTTTTACGAGTATGGTAATTATACCGTGTGGGGACTTACCGCAAGAATACTCAAGCATTTTATTGAGATTATGAGAAAAACAGCATAAAAAGGCTGCAGACATTGTCTGCAGCCTTTTGACCGATTCTATCAGAGCACTTCTAATGTAACTTCGATATTGCCTCTTGTGGCTTTTGAATAGGGACAGAATTGATGCGCTTTTTCTACCAAGCCCTCAAGTTTGTCCTTTTCGATGTCTGTTCCTTTTACTTGCAGCTTCACCTCGAGCTTAAAGCCGCCGTCTGCTTCGTCTTTACACAGACTGACATTTGCGGTAACTTCGGAAGAGAATTTGACATGTTCTTTGCCTGCAACTAACTGCAGCGCGCCATCAAAGCAAGATGCATAGCCGGCTGCGAATAACTGCTCTGGATTCGTAGAGTTCGAAAGTTCTTTTTCTCTTTTCGTGCCGGGCATTGCTGTATCAAATTCGACAACGCCGTTTGAGGATTTAACATGACCTTCACGGCCTCCTGTAGCTGTAGCAGTTGAGGTAAATAATTTTTCTGACATGATATCACTTCTCCTGTTCAAAATGTATTGACCTATTTGATTGTTTACCCCAATTCCTATAGATTATGTCTGTAATAGATAAATTTTTCGTTTACCGTGATAATCAGTCAATTTATGCAGGATAAGTCCGTTATAATGAAAAATAGAATGTTAATGATCAGGAGTGGAAATAATAGATGAATAAAAATGATATCGCAGACATCCGCAAACGTTTTAAAGTGGATTCAGATTTGCTGACAATCACGGATATTTATAATATTTATATTCGACAAGAAAGCAGTGAGATCTATCATGAAGAGAGTCAGGCATTTGCACTGCTGGACCGTGAGCAGCAAGAGCTGTTCTTGGCTAACTTCAAAAAGGTGCTTGGCGGCAAGCTCGGAATGAAGCTGTTTGAAGTGAAGTTTGAACCTCAGTCGGATGAACAGCCCGATCATGCACAAAAGCTGTTATACGCAGGGCTTCAAGCGGAAGAGGCGGATGAATGGAAAGATGAAATGCAGCATCTGGCTTTAAAAATGGTGAAAGAAGTGCAGTATGAAAAGGATCTTGTCGTAACGTTCATTCGGGGGAATTATTTTAAGAAGACCAAGCGTAACAGCGAAGAAACGGAAATAGATGCGCGCGATGAAGTGTTCACGACACCTTTTATTCTGTGCAGCATGAATCATACCGATTTGCCGAAACGCTCGATTGTTTTTGATTTCATTGGACGGGAATTCAAGGCGAATACGATGATTGATCCGATTATTAACTTGGCGTCACCGGTCGGCGGCTTTTTGTTCCCGAGCTTCACGGATAACGCGGCGGACGTCAATCATATTTTGTATGCTGCCGGCAGGATGAATAAGCCGGATTACCGTTTTATTGAGGAAGTGCTGAACGGCGAAGAGGTCATGACCGCTGCGGATGATAAAGCGGTATTTGAGGAAATCATCAAGCATGTGGTGGGAGAAGAAGTCGCTTCCCAGACGCTTGCCAATGTGTATGAGGCGGTGCACCGTCTAACAGAAGTCGATGAAGAAGAGGAAGATCCGGAAGAACCGCCGGCGCTGGATAAGGTACAGGTTGAGCGTGTACTGAAAATGAGCGGCGTGGATTATGTCGACGCGGAGCAAGTAAAGAATGCTTTTGAATCCGTTGTCGATAATGATATGTATGAAATGAAAGCGAGCCATATTGTACCGAGCTACACGTCGAAATCCATAAAGATTGAAACGAAGGTAGCCAATATTTCGGTCAGTCCGCAAGACTTGAAGTATGTCAAACAGGTCAACTATGACGGCAAGCGATGTATTTTGATAGAGGTAGAAGAAGATACGATTATTGATGGGTTTAAGTTGATTTCGGAGAAACTTTTAAATTAATACTTGTTTGCAAAGTGCCGTCTGGAAAATGAAATAGCTTTCCGGCCGGCTTTTTCTATATTTCTGCGGCCAAATGCAGTGTCGCGCTCCAAAACATCCTGGAAACGAACCAAAAAGGGTTGCAACCGCACCAAAGTCTGCCGCAGCCGAACTATTTTGTTGCGGCACCGCGCTATACTGTGCAAGGTGCGCTCCAAACTAAACGTTTACCGCACCAATGCATCGTCACTGTGCCTGGTCAAGGGGCATGGGGGGAAATGGGATTAAGCGGATATCACATTGAACCTTAACTATGTTTCTTTATTAACAAATGAACTTTCTGCCGTCCTGCAGACTCTTATAAGTGAGGGGTGAAGATATGAGAATGGCCCGGTTAGTGAAGCTGGCTAAAAAAGGTGACAAAGAAGCGCTGCTGCAGTTAATCAGTGAGCAGCAAGATGAGTATTACAGGCTTGCTCTGAGCTATATGGGTAATTCACACGATGCCATGGACGCGATGGAGGAAATGATTGTTAGTCTGTACCGTCATATTCCGAAACTCAAAAAAAACGAGTCGTTTTATAGCTGGAGCAAAACGATACTGGTAAATCAATGCAGGCAGATGCTGCGCAAGGCGGACCGGCTCCTATTGCTCGAGAGCTTTGAATCGGAGGAGTTTCATTCGGAAGATGTCCTGCTGGAGCGAACGGAGCAGTCGATCGATATCCAGCAAATGCTTGCTGTTGTCAATGAACAGCAGAGAGAGACGATTGAGCTGAAATACTTTCATGACTTGGATTATAAAACGATAGCGGATATAACGAAAGTGTCTGTCGGTACAGCAAAATCAAGAGTTTTTAATGGATTGAATAAAATACGTGAAGCGGCAAGGGGTGAATTTGATGACTGATCTTGAGCGGAAGCTGAAAGAAGAGAAAATGCGGCTCGATGAAATAACAGCGCCGGGTGAATTGGAAGGAAGGCTGCGTGATGCCTTGGATAAAGTACCGAAGCAGAAAAAACACCGTATGCCGGGATGGATTTCAGTGGCGGCTGCATTACTCATTCTGTCATTGGCCGGCTATCAATATAATGCATTTGCTTATTACGGGAAACAATTGCTTGGTTTTGAAGAAATTATGCCTGATACACTGACGAAGCTTAATCAGGCAGGAAACGGTCAAAATGTGGATAAAGAGATGATGCTGCCTGATGGATCAAAGTTTACAATTGAGGGTATTTTAGCAGATGAAAACCGTTTCGTACTTTACTATACGATTGATCATTCTGAAGGAGTGAAAGAAGATTTAGATTTTATGCAACTGAACGGTTTCCTCACAAACTCTTATTCCGTTCATGGCACGTCCACTATCAATGAAAACGGTACGCGGTTAAAAGGAATGCGGACTTTTGAGCCGGTCAGCCCGTTTGCCAAAAAACTGACGCTGGAACTTCATGATGCCAACTCACAAGAGCCGCTGGAAATTACATTCCCCTATAATCCGGACGCTGCGCTGGAGACGAGACTGAAGCAGTCCATTAAAAAGAGCGTGCAAGTCGATCAGGGTAATATCCGGTTTGATTCCATCACAGCAACGCCAAGTCAGACGACAATTAAGGGGAAGATCAAAGTTGATAACTATGACCGGATTTCATTGGGATTTGAAGGCGTGAAATTGCTGGTTGACGGGGTGCAAATGGATTCTGTGGGCAGCGGGGTGTCCTCCGCATTCAATGGAGATACATTTACAATCGATTATGATGCTCTGCCGGATCAATTGGATTCGCTTGCTCTCGAGGTAGATACATTTGTCGGCTATAAACAGGTAAATGAAACGATACCTTTGACAGCAGGAGAGGAATCTGTTGCAGATCTAGACGGTTATGAAGCGATAATCAGACAGGCAGAAGTTACTTCAGATGGTTTAGAGGTCACAGTTGCGACGGAAGAAAATATCTTGCTCGATGCTGTGACGGTTCATGTAGGAAATGAAAAAATTCCTCTGACAACGACGCTGGGTCAAGACTATGTAATAGGTGAAAACGGCAAGGAATATAAAGAGCGGACACTGTTATTTAATACACGCAAGTTCCCGGAAACAATGAGGATTAAAGGGATACATTATGAGAAAGAGTATGGAGAAACTATAAATATCACAATCAAGAAATAAGTAATTTGGTGCAGAAAATGCCATAAAACTATCTATATGTATCAAAAATTCGACATTTTCACTGCTAAATCCTTACAATTAAACAAGTCTCTTTAATCCGGGTTACATTTGATGTATACTAGAAAAGATGTAGTAGATGTACGATAACTAAGACAGAATAAAGTGCTCCTCGTGTGCGCCATGTTCGTTGTGACGCCTTATTCAGGAACATTTACAGTTCTGTAAATTTCATATATAAGGAAGGTCAAAATGAATAATAAACAAACCAAATCAGATGTTATCTTAATCGGTGCCGGGATTATGAGTGCGACGCTAGGAACAATGCTTAAAGAACTAGCGCCGGATTGGAAAATCTCATTGTTTGAAAAGCTGGATAAAGCAGGAGAAGAAAGTTCTCACGAATTGAACAATGCAGGAACAGGACACGCAGCATTGTGTGAACTGAACTATACTTCTGAAAAAGCGGATGGCTCCATTGATATTACCAAAGCAATCAAAGTCAATGAGCAATTCCAATTGTCCATGCAGTTCTGGTCCCATCTAGTAGACCAGAAGTTAATTGAAAACCCCGAGCAGTTCATTATGCCATTGCCGCATATGAGTATGGTTCAAGGTGATGATAATGTAGCGTATCTCAAAAAGCGTGTAGCAGCTATGACTGCGAATCCATTATTTGAAGGAATGGAGTTTTCCGATGATCCGGAAAAACTAAAAGAATGGATTCCGTTAATCATGAAGAATCGTCAACTGGGTGAATCGATTGCTGCAACTAAAATCGATACTGGAACGGACGTAAACTTCGGTGCGCTTACACGTATGCTAATCGACCACTTGAAACAGGCTGATGTGGATGTCAACTATGGTCACCAAGTAGAAGATATCAAACGTACTAGTGACGGCGAATGGGAATTAAAAATAAAGAATAATCGTGATGGTGTCCTTGAATATCACAAAGCGAAATTTGTTTTTATTGGGGGCGGAGGCGGAAGTCTTCCATTGCTTCAAAAAACAAATATTCCTGAGAGCAAGCATATCGGAGGATTCCCGATCAGCGGAATCTTTATGATCTGTAAAAATCCAGAAGTGATTGCTCAGCATCATGCGAAAGTATATGGAAAAGCAAAAGTCGGTGCACCGCCAATGTCAGTTCCTCACTTGGATACGCGTTATATCGACGGCGAAAAATCCTTGCTTTTCGGACCGTTTGCAGGCTTCTCGCCAAAGTTCCTGAAAACAGGATCTATGCTGGATTTAATCGGCTCTGTTAAACCGAATAATGTGACGACGATGCTTGCATGCGGTGCGAAAAATATGTCGTTGACTAAGTACTTGGTAGAACAAGTGGTACAGACAAAAGAACAGCGCATGAATGAACTGCGCGACTTTATTCCAGATGCGAAGAGCGAAGACTGGGATCTATGGACTGCGGGCCAGCGTGTGCAGGTTATCAAGGATACAGATAAAGGCAAAGGAACACTGCAGTTCGGTACAGAATTAGTAACGGACGCTGACGGTACAGTTGCTGCACTTTTAGGTGCTTCTCCTGGTGCGTCAACAGCAGTATCCGTTATGCTGGACCTCTTGCAAAAATGTTTCCCGGAGTATGTCAAAGGCTGGGAGCCAAAACTGAAAGAAATGATTCCTTCTTACGGCAAGTCCCTAGTGGAAAACCCTGAACTTCTTAAAGAAATTCATGCGTCAACTGCTGAAACATTAGGACTAGCTGAAAAAGAAGCGGTTCACAACTGATCAATAAAAGATGAAGGCTCTGTTACGTTCATTCGTAGCGGAGCCTTTTTGTCTGTCTAAATCTTTGAAATGAAATACCCGGTAGAAATCCTACACCACTTCCACTACTATAAATATAGTAGACAATATGCGGAATGAGGTTTGTGCAAATGACGCTTCAATTTATTAATGCAGAAAAACGTATACATGATTCTATGATATTTCCTTCATTTAATTTAACGGTTAGTTTTGGTAAGGCTGTGGCAATCTATTCAAGTGTTAATGTCCGGGAGCAGTTAATGGAAGTGCTGTTAGAAAAGATTAGGCTTTCAGCCGGAGAAGTTCAGATAGCAGGGGACTCTTATAATAAAAGTAAACAGCTGCTGGGCTTTTTGTTCCTGAATCAAGGCTTGTATGAACGATTATCCATTGAAGAAATGATCCGTTTCACCAAGCAGCTCTATACATCCAAAATATCCATAGAAGATACCATGCATGCTGTACAGTTGCATTCAAAACGGAAAGTGAAGATAAAAGAACTGAGCTATTCGGAAAGAAGACGTATGCAGCTTGCGTGCTTGCTGATGCAAAATCCTTCTTATTATATTTTTGAAGAGGCGGATCAAAATATGGATCTTGAATCTAAACGTATTTTTCTTACGATACTGCAGGGATTGAAGGAACAAGGGAAAGGTGTATTAATTCTGACGGGAAATATGGAGAGCGCAGTCACTGCTGCCGACGAGGTCTATCGGTTAGATGACAATGGACTCCATTCGATTCAGACACGCGATGCAGTGGAAGACCAATCTGCTGCAGATGAGTCATCCATTTCAGCAGAGTCGGTACAGCCGGTGCGTTTTGAAAAGATTCCCACAAAAGTAAATGACAAGATTGTTTTATTTGATCCGCCTGAAATTGATTATATTGAAAGTAATGAAGGACAATCCTTTTTACATATAAAGGGAGAATCATTCTCGACGAATTTCACTCTGAATGAATTAGAAGATCGCTTGCTGCCGTTTGGTTTCTTCCGTTGCCATCGATCATATATCGTCAATTTGCAGAAAGTACGTGAAGTAATTACATGGACGAGAAACAGTTACAGTCTTGTACTGGATGACATGGAGAAATCCACAATCCCTTTATCTAAAACGAAAATGGTTGAACTGAAAGAGATGCTTGGACTCTGATTCTGTCGAAATATGCATTATTTCCCGGGGAATATTTTAGAGATACAGCGGCCTGCGTTAGGCCGGGCTTTCTGAATCAAAGGGTATTCAGCTGCTCATTCAGCAATCTGCTTGCTCCATTCATCCCCTGTCAGTCTCTTTTCATTCAAAATATGATGCTCGCTGCTTTTCTTTCCCTTAATCTAAAGATGCAAAGAAAACACGTACAGCAAATCATGAGGAGGATGAAAATGGAAAATATTATAGAGGTGAAGGAACTCGCAAAAGTATTCGGAAATCAAACAGCATTGGAGAGTGTAGATTTTCAAGTGAAGAAAGGGGAGATTTTCGGTTTTTTGGGACCGAGTGGATCAGGTAAAACAACTACCATTAAAATTCTTACCGGTCAGGTAACTCCTACAAGCGGGACGGCAATGGTTTTTGGCGAGCCGGTATCTCAGTTGAAGAAATCAGAATATCGCAGCCGTTTCGGCGTGCTTACGGATAACAGCGGTCTTTATGAAAGACTGTCAATTCATGATAACTTAAAACTGTACTGTGATCTGTATAACGTGCCTCATTCGGAAATTGATGAAGTACTCGATGCAGTGAATCTGCGTCAGGATCGATCGAAAAGGATATCCGCTTTGTCGAAGGGGATGGCACAGCGTGTCACACTGGCAAGAGCATTGATTCATAAACCTGAATTACTTTTTTTGGATGAACCAACCTCTGCACTGGATCCCGGAAACTCCCTTCACATACACGAGGGTTTGCGTGCGCTCAATGAAAGAGGAACGACTATTTTTCTGACCACACATGATATGCAGGAAGCAGAACTGCTGTGTGACCGCATTGCCTTTTTAGATCAAGGAATGATTCAGCTTCTTGATACGCCGAAGAAACTGAAGCAGCGTTTCTCTGATTCAACAATTACTGTGGAGCTGGCAACGGAGGAAAAGGTCGTGCTGTCTGCGGGAAATGAAGGGGCCAATCGGCTGTTTGATTATATGAACAATAATCAGGTAGTGACGGTCCATTCAAATGAGCCGACATTGGGAGAAATTTTCGTACAAGTGACAGGGAGGGAATTGGCATGATGATTTCATTAAAACGAATGAATGCAATATTAGTAAAAGACTTTAAGGACTTCTCTCGGAACTTGGCGGTTTCGACGGTATTGATCTTACCGATCGGACTCGGAATTATGTACGGCCAGACGGGTCCGAATTCGATTGAGGCAAACTTTCTGCTCATCAATCTGGCCTTCGTAATGGTTGCTGCTTTTGTTCAGTGCTGCTTGATCGCAGAAGAAAAGGAAAAGAACACACTTCGCGGGCTGATGCTGTCGCCTGCGAGCACAGCGGAGATAATAGGCGGTAAATGTCTGCTGACGTTTATACTGACTATGCTGACTGTCATCATCACTATATTCTTTACGGATTACAGACCGGCGAATTTAGGTGTAATTGCGGTGGCATTCATTCTTTCTGCTCTTTTCTATATTGCTTTTGGAACATTGCTTGGTCTATTTTCAAAGTCTGTTCTCGAAGCTTCAGTCATCGTTATGCCGGTCGTTACGGTTTTCTCACTCGGATCATTTTTACCGGCAATTGTGGATCAGTATCCGATCGCTAAAATAGGAATGTATTTGCCGAACATTCAGTTGATCGAGCTGGCTGTAAAAGTGGAAGCGGGCGGAGGCTTCAGTAATGTACTGACAGAACTTCTGATTATATTCGCATGGGTTGTCGTTCTGTTTCTGCTGACACGTGTCATTTACCGCAAGAAAATGGTTGATTAATAATAAAAAGTGCCTGCGCTATAAAACAGCCCAGGCACTTTTTATTATTTAAACATTGGAACTTTCTTCAGCATCGTACATACAGGAATAGCGACTGCAATTCCGACAGCACATTGAACGAGATCGCCCGGAATCGAAGCCAACGGGATAATCCAGCTATGATACAGAATGCTTTCTCCAATATAATAACCGGCTACCGTAACAGGAATAGACAGGATCATAGCCAGCAGGTTGAATGAAGAGCTTGTGCCTTTGCGACCGTTCGACCAGGCAATCTTTCCGATTACATAGCCTTGCAGTCCCCGCGTAATGATCGTGATGGGCGCCCATAAGGCCCAGCCGCCGAATAAATCAAACAGACCCATTCCGACTGCGCCTGCTATCGCTCCCTTTTTCGGCCCGAATAAAATCGAAACGATAAATAGCATGGCCGTGCCAAGATGGATCAGTCCGCCGTTTGCAGCAATCGGCAGCTTGATATTTAATAATAATGTCGCTGTAAAAACAAGTGCGGCCAGCATAGAAGTTATGATTAAGTCGAACGTTTTTGTACGGGATGGTGTATAGCTGTGTGTTTTTTGCATGCTCTGAACCTTCCTAACATTGTGAGATTGGTTCATTTAGAATAATAGATATCTGATGTTTTTAAAAGCATCAATTTCTATTAAAGTTTAGTGGTCAGTTTCTTGTGGAAGTTGGAAATAATCCCAGTTGCAATTTCTTCGTATGAAAATGAAACTAAAATCAATGGAGTGTTGTCTAACATTCAGGCAGGGAGGCGGCGTGTTGAAAAAGCAGGAACGTGATCAGATGCTGCATGAAGCGATGGATGAACACGGTGATTATCTTCTGCGTGTAGTCTTTGCGGTTGTAAAAGACGCACAGCGGGCAGAGGACATTGTGCAGGAAGTATTCATTCGCTATTATCTGCATCTGAACATATTTGAAGGCCGTTCTTCTGTGAAGACGTACTTATATAGAATTGCGATGAATGAATGCAAAAATGTTTTTAAAAGCTGGACCTATCGAAAAGTTGAGATATCCAATCTGTTTCAGAATTTGCTCGTTTCAAAGGAAACACCTGAAGAGAAAGTGCTGTTCGCAGAATCTTCAAGTCATGTCGCGCAGATGGTAGAAGCGCTGCCGGTCAAATACCGGGAAGTCATCTGGCTTTATTATTATGCGGAACTGTCTGTAAATGAAATTGGTGAAGTGCTGGACTGCCCGGTCAATACAGTAAAAACCAGATTGGCAAGGGGCAGGAAACTGGCGCGGATTGTATGGGAGGAGAGAAGTGACGATGAGTAAGCAAATTAAAAAGGATCTGCATAACTCCATACCTGAAAAACTGACATTGAATGAGGAGAAAAAACAAACCATCCTGGCGGCTGCACACAGGCGTATGACTTCTGAGCCATCGCAGAAGAATCGCCGGACAGCGCCTGTTCTTGCTTTCATCGCAGTCATTGGATTAGCGGGTTTCCTTGCTTTTCCTTATCTTCAGCCAGAACGGGAGCAGTCTGCCGCACCCGAGCCGCAAGTGGTAACACATGAACAGCAGGTGGTCATGGATCATGTAGAATATAGTGATCTCATTAATTCGATTTATGTAGATGAGAATGATGAATTGATCTATACGGATGGTCATGATATCTTCTCTTATCCAATGGAGACACTGGAGGAAACGCGACTTGCAGAAGGCACAGAGGACAGGATTTCAGGTGTCACACTTGCGGCGGATGCACAGTGGATCTCCTGGGAATCCGGCGGTCTGATCCATATACTGAACAGAGAAACGGGAGAGATGCAGGATATCTCAGAACATTTCGGCATGCAGCAGATAGCGGATCAGTCCCTGCTCTATTTATCCACGCAGAAATTCCCGGCTGTCATGCAGATGGACTTGCGTACAAAGGAGCTGTATCTGCTTCATGAATATGATGGAGAAGGGAATAAACAAGCCTTCACCGCTAATGAAAGCAAAGCGGTCTTGTCAGAACAGCTCAGTGGCCAAGAGGGGCAGTATACGAAACTTACACTGTATGATTTAGAAAGCCGGGTACAATTGGGAACATACGAGATTCCTTATGGAGAAATCGGAAAAGTGGAATTGGCAGATGACAGAATCTATGCGGAAGTTTCAGCGGACGGGGAGAACTATGCCCTTGGTTACATCTCTGTGAGTGACGGTACGTTCAATGAACTGGATGCACCTCGGCACTTTGATTACGCAGTCCACGGTGATTGGCTCGCATTGAGCGTGCCGGATAAAACCTCGGATACAGTGAAAGTATATAAACTGGAAGGTGACAAAGCAGTCATCCAGCCATACTTACAGGATATAAAAGAGCGTTTAGTCCGTCCCCGTTTTACTGAACAGGGAACGCTGGTCATGAATGGCGAGGGTGCAATACGTTCCATGCACCTTCTGCATACGGAGACACTTAAATAAGGGAATACGGTCAGGCATTTGCCTGGCTTTTTTCATGTTGAAAAAATGAAGGCACACGGATTTTCTGCACTTTATCAAAATATAGAACAAAATAGTTTCCTCAACATACTATATCCATAAAACCTATTGACTAATCGGATTAATAAGGTATTATTGTATTTAATTCATATTAGTTAACTTGGTATATAAAAAGAGAGGGTGATTGTCCTTGATCGAGTTTACAGACATAGGAAAGCAATTTACACACAAGGGCAATACAATTGTAGCTTTAGATGATGTTTCGTTAACCATTGATAAGGGAGACATCTATGGAGTAATCGGCTACAGCGGAGCAGGCAAGAGTACGCTGCTCCGTATGGTGAATGCCTTGGAAGCTCCCACAGCAGGAAACGTCAAAGTGAAAGGGAAAGTACTGGGAACACTTTCAAACAGTGAACTCTCTCAAGTGAAGAAAAATATAGGAATGGTGTTCCAGCATTTTAACTTACTGGAGTCTAAGACGGTGTTTGAGAATATCGCCATTCCACTCGTTCTCAATAAAGTAAATAAAAAAGAAATTCAGACAAGAGTCAGAGAGTTATTAGAATTTGTCGGTCTGGCTGATAAGGAGAAAAACTATCCGGCACAATTGTCAGGCGGACAGAAACAGCGGGTCGGTATTGCCAGGGCACTGGTAACGAATCCGGAAATCTTGCTTTGCGACGAGGCCACTTCCGCACTGGATCCGAAAACGACACTCTCTATATTGAATCTTTTAAAACAGATTAATGAAAATTTTAACATCACTATTTTGGTTGTCACACATGAGATGGAAGTCATACGTGAAATCTGCAATAAGGTAGCGGTAATGGAGAATGGGCGTGTCATTGAGTCAGGGCACGTACTGGATGTATTCGGAAACCCGCAAAATCCCACAACTAAGGGTTTTGTGAAGACAGTCATTCATGATGAAATTCCACCCAGTGTGATCGCCGAAATACAGGATGATCGAATAAACCGCAGGATCTTTCAGTTCAAGTTTCTCGGTAAAAATTCTACCAGCTCACTGCTTTTCGAACTGTCAAAACAGTTTACAGCCGAGATCAAGATTCTGTTTGCAAACGTTACAGAGCTTCAAGGCACGACACTCGGAATCTTTACTGTCGCTTTTTACGCCGATGATCCTGAAATTGAGCGAATGGTCCGTTACGTGAAAGAAAAAGAAGTTTTGATTCAGGAGGTGAAGCTATGAATGGTGTATCGACAGAGTTAATTATGCGATCCATCTATGAAACGGTGTATATGGTTTCTGTTTCCCTCTTAATCGGTGCGTTGATTGGTATTCCGCTGGGGATTTTATTGGTGTTGACACGGCCGAACGGTATTAAGCCAAATGCAGTTTTTTTCACCGTACTGAATGGCCTTATTAATATTTTACGGTCCATTCCATTTATTATTTTACTGGTTGCGATTACGCCGCTTACCCGGCTGATCGTCGGGCAGACGTATGGTTCGACAGCGGCGATCGTGCCGCTTCTCGTCTATATCGCCCCGTTTATTGCAAGGCTGGTAGAGAATTCCTTGCTGGAGGTCGGACCGGGTATTATGGAACTCGCCAAATCACTGGGTGCAACTACATTCCAGACGATCCGATTCTTCCTGCTTCCTGAAGCACTCGGTTCGCTGGTACTGACGCTGACAACGGCAACGATTGGTCTAATCGGGGCTACTGCGATGGCGGGGACAATTGGCGGCGGCGGGGTAGGAAGTCTGGCAATCACATATGGCTATGAACGGTTTAATACATTCGTCATCGTGCTGACAGTCGTCATTTTGGTTATTATTGTACAGATTATTCAAGGGGCGGGCAATCGCCTGGCAAAAAAACTAAGACATGAGTAAAGGGGACAGGAAAATGAGAAAGTTTTCGATTATCGTAAGTTTATTGGCAGTGTTTGTATTGGCTTTGGCAGGCTGTGGAAAAGATGATAATGCAGATGATGCAGATAAAACAGAGATTAAAGTAGGGACATCACCAGGTCCTTACAGTTTATTGTTCTTGGATGCAGTTAAACCGATTTTGGAAGAGGAAGGCTATACAATCAAACAAGTGGAATTTAATGATCTATTGCAGGCAGATGTGGCATTGGCAGATGGCGGTATTGATTTGAACGTGGATCAGCATACAGCGTATTTGGAAAATTTCAATGAAAATAAGAAAGCTGATTTAACGAGTATAACTCCAATTCCAACGGTGCCGGCAGGTCTATTCCCAGGTAAGAAAACTTCATTGGATGATATAAAGGAAGGCGACACCATCGGAATTCCGAATGATCCGTCGAATGCAGCTCGAGCATACGCAATCCTTCAGAAAGCTGAAATTATCAAACTGAAAGACGGCGTAGAACCAATTAAAGCAACGGCTGCCGATATTGAAGAAAATCCTCATGGCGTAAAAATAGTAGAGATGGATTCTGCACAGATTCCCCGTTCGTTAAGTGATTTGGAGTATGGCGTGGTTCCGGGAAGTATCGTCTTTGCTTCGAACATGGATCCTTCAACTAAACTGGTTTCGGAAGATGTAGAGGATCATTTAGTATTAGTGGCTACAACAACTGAAAAGCATAAAGATTCACAATGGGCGAAGGACGTAGCGGCCGCATATAAGTCTGACGAATTCAAAGAATATCTGAAGGAACATAATAAAGATGATTACTGGTTTGTTCCGAAAGAATTGCAGTAATTCATAGTGTATCGCCTGCAAGGTATGTAGTTGACCTTGCGGGTTTTTTCATTACGATAAAGGAGGAATAAGAATATGGCTAGCAAGCAAACAACAATTAATAATCTACATGACAGGTTGGCAAAGACGGCTCAAGAAGCAGTCGAGTGGAGACGTCATATGCACCAGCATCCCGAACTGTCTTTTCAAGAGGAAAAAACAGCATTATACATTCAAGAAAAGTTGCACAGTTTCGGATTGCAAGTGACGTCAAATATCGGAGGATACGGAATTACAGCTGTTCTCGAAGGAGCCCACCCAGGAAAGACGATTGCGTTCAGAGCGGACTTTGATGCACTGCCGATTGAGGATGAGAAAGAAGTTCCTTATAAATCACAGAACCCCGGTGTGATGCATGCCTGTGGACATGACGGGCATACGGCAGCATTATTATGGACAGCGCAAACACTCAGCAGATTCAAACAGGATATCCATGGGAAGATTGTTTTCATCTTTCAGCCTGCAGAAGAATTACCTCCGGGAGGCGCAAAGTTCATGGTGGAAGCAGGAGTGTTAGAAGGTGTAGATTATGTTTTTGGGGCACATCTGGATTCTCAAACGCCTTTAGGGACTATGGTTGTCGGAGAAGGTTACCAGATGGCTGCGGTTGATAAGTTCTCCATAAAGATTCAGGGCGTAGGCGGTCACGGTGCAAGGCCCCATCAAGCAGTGGATGCTGTTGTAATTGCCACTGAAATCGTGAATTCCCTGCAGAAGATCGTCAGCAGACAAGTCGATCCATTGCAGTCGGCAGTCGTTACAATCGGCGTGTTGCAAGCAGGGAGTGCGTTTAATATTATAGCCGATAAAGCTTTATTAGAGGGAACTGTGCGGACATTTGACACAAATGTGCGGAAGCAAGTAGAAAAACAAGTCTATCAGATAGCCGAAGGCATTGCTGCTGCTTTTGGAGCTACCTGCCTCATCGACTATCTAAACGGTTACCCCGCTTTATATAACCCGCCGGCTGAGACGGCAACCATACGCACTTTATTTGTGGAGGAGTTTTCAGCTGAACAAGTAATAGAAATGGAGCCATCCATGGGGGCAGAAGACTTTTCGTATTTCTTGTTGGAGAAGCCCGGCACGTATTTTAGGGCAGGTTCACGAAATGAAGATCCGGCCACCCATTATCCTCATCACCACCCGAAATTTGATTTTGACGAGAGAGCTTTAGAAAATATCGCAAGGGCTTTTACGAAGATTGCTGCTTATTATGTATTTTGAATAAAAGTTCATCAAAAAAGCTGTTCCGCAGTCGTATCAAAAACGACCTGCAGAACAGCTTTTAATTTATTACAGAAGCTTTTTCACTTCTTTATATTCCTCATCTGTAAAGACACGTGATTCGGTAATGAAATGTTTCTCTTCAATACTGTCTAATGAAAACTCTGCTCCGCGCCCGGGCGTTGCATCAATGATGAGCTGAGTATGCTTCCAATATTCATATTGACTTTTATGCATATGGAAAGGAGTACCGTCAATTATGCCGAGCAATACATCCGCATCCCCAAGATGAAAATCGCCCTCTCTGTAACACATTGGAGCAGAACCATCACAGCAGCCGCCTGATTGATAGAACAAAACGCTGCCGTGAATGTTCTTTATCTTATTCAGTAAAGACAAAGCTTCTTCTGTAGCTGTCACTCGTTCAATCATAACGCAACGAATCCTTTCGATTTAGAAGAATCCTTGAGAGCTTTTATCGTAGCTGACCAATAAACATTTTGTTTGTTGATAGTGATCGAGCATCATAGCATGGTTTTCACGGCCGATACCCGACATTTTATAGCCGCCGAACGCTGCGCCTGCAGGGTATTGGTGATAAGTGTTTGTCCATACCCGGCCTGCTTGGATGCCGCGTCCTGCACGGTATGCGGTGTCGCCTGAACGTGACCAGACGCCTGCGCCCAATCCGTATAACGTATCGTTTGCAATTTCCATAGCTTCGTCGAAGTCTTTAAACGTTGTGACAGCAAGAACAGGTCCAAAGATCTCTTCTTGGAAGATGCGCATTTTATTGTGCCCTTTGAATACAGTCGGCTCAATGTAATTGCCGTTTTCAAGATCGCCGCCCAAGTGATTTTCTTTTCCGCCGATTAGACATTCTGCTCCCTCTTCGGCACCCAGTTTGATGTAAGAAAGAATTTTTTCTTTTTGTTCATTTGAAGCTTGTGCACCCATCATCACTTCTGTATCAAGCGGGTTGCCGACTTTGATGGCTTTCACTCGCTCAAGTGCGCGTTCCATGAATTTATCGTAAATGGATTCTTGGACCAAAGCTCGAGAAGGACAAGTACAAATTTCGCCTGAGTTCAAAGCGAACATGACAAAACCTTCGATTGCTTTGTTCAAATACTCATCATCATGAAGCATTACGTCTTCAAAGAACACGTTTGGTGATTTACCGCCGAGTTCAAGAGTCACTGGAATGATATTTTCCGTAGCATATTGCATGATCTGGCGTCCCACTGCGGTAGATCCCGTGAAAGCAATTTTTGCAATACGAGGATTTGTCGCAAGCGGCTTGCCTACTTCAATTCCGAATCCGTTGACGACATTTAGCACGCCGGCTGGAAGTAGATCTTGGATTAATTCCATAAGAACCATGATGGAAGCCGGTGTTTGTTCAGCCGGTTTCAGAACGATGCAGTTCCCTGCGGCTAAAGCCGGAGCAATTTTCCACACAGCCATTAAAATCGGGAAGTTCCAAGGAATAATTTGTCCTACCACACCAAGCGGTTCTTGGAAGTGGTAAGCAACCGTGTCATTATCTAATTGGGATGTACGGCCTTCCTGCGCACGAATTGCGCCGGCAAAGTAGCGGAAGTGATCAATAGCCAACGGAATATCCGCATTTAATGTTTCACGGACCGCTTTCCCGTTATCCCAAGTTTCAGCAACCGCGATCATTTCGAGATTCTCTTCCATGCGATCAGCGATTTTATTCAAAATAAGTGCACGTTCCGCAGCGGAAGTTTTGCCCCATGCGTCTTTTGCAGCATGAGCGGCATCGAGAGCCAGTTCAATATCTTCAGCAGAAGAGCGGGCGATTTTTGTGAATACTTCGCCGGTAATCGGTGTTTTATTGTCAAAGTATTGTCCATTTACAGGGGCTGTCCATTTGCCGCCAATAAAATTATCATATTTTTCCTTGTATTGAACGACTGAGCCCTTAGTATTGGGGTTTGAGTAAATCATAGATGTATGTCTCCTTTAAGAGTAGTTTGGAACTCCACCCAAATCATATCGAAAAGTTATTGTGTAAAAATGTTATTCAGGTGATGTCCTATTATTATAATGTGCCTAATCGCTTTAAAATGCAAGAATCATAAACTTTCTATTGTGGTTTTATTTAATAAAGATATATTGATATACGTGTTGTGTGGAAATGAAGGGGGAAGTATATTGCTGTGCAAGGTTTATTTGTCTGAGGTAATATACCTAAATATTTATAGAAGGCCAGTTTCCAACTTGCTTATGATTTGTATAGCATGGGCAGGCGCTTATGGCATGAAGGCCGCGGTGATATGTAAGCAAAGAAGGGGGGAGGGGGTGCCGTTAATCGGAATCATCGCTGGTCCGAAAGCTTTTCCTGGGAGCAGGAAGGCCAGATCTGGCAGCGGTTGTTTCGTGTAAAGAAGTGGAAAGGGCATATCCCGGACGGCACGCTGTTTATCAGAAATGGCTACAATAAAAGCGGGCTGCATGGCGGAGACTGGGCATCTATTTACGATGTTCTGCTGGAGTCCAGACGGGCAAAGTGGGCTCACTGGATAACGATACTGCCCAGTTTTCTGTTCTTTTTATGGAATCCGGTATGGGCAGCCTGGCTTAAAGCAGCATAGGCGGTATTATTCAATCTGCCGTTAGTCGTTGTGCAGCGATATAACCGGCCTCGGCTGAAAAGACTTTTGCGTGTAACAAGGTAGGCTTTTGCAGTATGATAGATTGGGTGCAGTATGATAACAAATTTGATTTACAGCAAACTTTAACGCAAAAGAGCGCGGGCAGCAGCCCTTCTCCTTTGCGCTTTTTTAGTTTCGTATTTTTTTGAATGCAATGAAGACAATGCTCAATGCTATCAGTGCCAGACAGATCAGAATGGTTGTGATGATGGCAGGGTATTCTCCATGGAATCCGCTTATTGATATATGTTTCGAATAAATACCATAGTATGCCCAAATCAGTACAAGACCGTAAGCGATATCTTTAAGGCGGAGTATAGCCAGGATTCCGATGGCAGCGCCGGTCAGTAAAATCATGATCGTCCACGTTACCTCAGCCAAGCCAAAACTATCCCAGTCAATAGACACAAGATAGGCTGTGATGTTCGCAATAGTGGCGATGGTAATCCAGCCGAAGTAGACACTGAAAGGTATTCTGACAAAGAAGACTTCCCTGCGTGACAGACCATATTCATGAGTCAGTTTATTGATTTTGATTAAGATCACCAGCATACCCAGCATGATCAAAACGGAAAGAAGCAGCTGTTCATAATGCCAGGCAAGAATCCACACCGCATTAAGAACGGAAGAAATACAAAAATAGATACCGATTGGATGCAGAAGAGCCGAACGATGCTTTTTTTGAAATAGCCCCAGCTGATACAGGACATGTAATGCCAGTAATACATAGATGACACTCCAGACAGCAAACGTAAATCCGGCCGGTGCAAATAGATTTCCGTATTTGTCGGATATTTCGCCGGTCGTCTGTCCGTTGATCGGCAGGATGTTTGCCAGTGCATTTACGGCAATCATCAGAACATAGGTAATGATAAGCCCGGCAGTGAACCATACAGAAGATTTTTTGTCCCTCATACTCTCACTCCCTCTCTATGCATAGTATTTTCGATGTTAGACAACTATTCCTGTTAATTGTCGGGTTGAAACGTGATGTCCCGGTCTTTTCTTTACAAGCGATACTTACGGATCAAAGACGTGAATGAATATGGGGCTTTCCATATTAAAGCGGGAATATTAGTTCTCTTGCGTAATGAAATATCATCAGCTGCCAAACATACACAGATGCCAAGTCCTTCATTTTCATGTAAAATGGCAATGGCAGCTTAAGTTGCCTGGAAGGACGGAATGAAACGTGAAGACAACATCAGCAAAAAGAAAGCTGCTCAACGAATACTTGTGGATTATGGTCGGATCGGTATTTGTCGGATTGGCCTTTAATATATTTTTTCTTCCTGCAAGACTTGCGGCAGGCGGAGTGTCAGGGGTCAGTACCCTATTATATGAGCTCTACAACTTTGAACCAGCCTATGTACAGTGGATTATCAATATCCCGATCTTTTTTCTTGGATTGGCATTGCTTGGAAAAGATTTCAGCCTGAAAACGCTGGTCGGTACATTTTTTGTACCGCTGACCATCTATCTGAGCCGAGACATTCCCTATACAATCGATAATCCTCTATTATCCGCTATTTACGGAGGAATTTTATTGGGATTCGGACTGGGGATTGTTTATCGCGGCAACGGATCGACGGGCGGTCTGGCTACGATTGCGCAAATTGTAAAGAAGTATACCGGCTTGTCCAGCGGCTATGCCCAAATGATTGTAGATGGGATGGTAGTCATCGCTTCTGCCTTTGTTTTTGATTTGGAGCTGGCGCTGTTTGCGATGATGGCGATTTTTGTGACGAGTAAGGTTATTGATTTTGTACAATTGCAGACATCACATTCAAAACTGGTGTTGATCATCACAGATCAAGAAGAGCGCATTCAGGCGATTATTAAAGAAGAAATCGACCGGGGATTAACAAAAGTACGCTCTGTCGGCGGCTTTGCAAATCAAGAAAAGACGATGATCTTATGCGTGGTGGAGCAGCAGGAAGCTATTTATTTGAAAAAGATTCTGCAGGAAGAAGAACCGCACTCCTTTGTGGTGTTTTTGAATGCGTCAGAGATTTTGGGAAGAGGATTTTCGCTGGCGAAGAGCTAAAGAACGGGCGATCAGAAGAGTCTTTAATGACCTTCCTGATCGCCCGTTTTCAAAATTTATACCGGCTGTAAAGCCATATTCTCGTTAGCGATGATGTCGAGTAGATCATCAAGAAAGCGAATGACTTGAGCAGAAGCGGTTTCGAGCTGACGTAAATTTTCTTCTGCCCCCGCAATATTGCCGCTTTCGAAATTAACAGCTGCTTCACGCGCATATTTATGCACATCAGCATGATAGCTGTCTATTTGCTGATAGGAGGATAAATGACCAAGTCTTTTCTTCGTTGCTTCTTGGTTATACCATTTGCCGAGCCGGCAATCCTGATGCGATGAAACATCTGTTGGTTTGACTGACTCCAAGCCTAACAGCATATTGTAAATTCGCCATTTCCAAAGAATATGATCTGCTTTCGACAACTGCAGCAGAGCACTGGTAGATAGCTTTACATTATTTTCTTCTATGACACGCAGGCGGAAGTTATTGATTTCCTGACTCAGTTGGTAAATAGAAGAAGACGTACTTTCGCCGAAATGACGAATATCTTCCTGAGTCCGCGAAATAGCCATCATCCGATTGGACACTTCATCAATCGAAGCAGCCTGCTCCTCAGAAATGGCTGCTGTATTGCTGACGTCTAAATTAATTTCCTCAATTGCTGTGACAATAGCTGTCAGTAACGGCAGGGCATTCTTTGCCTCTTCAGTTGCGTGGGTAATAATCTTCGTTGTGTCTTCAATTGAAGTCGACATATTGTTTGTATACGATTTCAGCTGTCCAACATTATCGGTCACTTCTGCCAGTGCAGAAACTGTACTTTCCGCAAGTTTTCGTACCTCCTGTGCAACAACTGCAAATCCTTTTCCATGTTCCCCGGCACGTGCTGCTTCAATTGATGCGTTCAATGCTAATAAATTCGTCTGGCCGGCAATATTATTGATAAGCTGCACGACATTTTCGATTTCCCCGATGCGATGCTGTAAGGAAGCAAATGTTTCCACTATCGACCGAAATTGCTTTTCAGTCTGGAAAATGTCTGCTAATGTCGTTTCAATTGTTTTTTTACTGTTAATTGCATAATTAACCGAGTCAGCAGTCTTCTCAGAAATACGTGAAGAGGTATTGGCTACTTCTGTAATGGATGCGGTAATCTGCTCGGTAGCTGCAGTGGAAGATTGAATTTCGTCAGTCTGATGATCCAAGCTGAAAATCAAGTCTTTCATGAACATAATCTTGGCATTGGCATCGACCAGCTGGGAAATTTCCGTTACGACATGTTCTACAGTCTGCTCGGTCATGAGCTCAATATAAAGCTGCTGATCAATATTTACCGCTGCTTGCAGTGATTTCAGCAATTCAAAAGCTTTTGCCGGGCGGTATCCGAAATGATATAAAAGGTGTGTCTGGATATAAAATGCAAACTGATTGAAGAGCACAATCGTTTTTCCTGGTTCAAACTGGTTTTTCCGTAGAGCGAAGAAGAAGTTCAATGCCTGTTCCATATATTCTGAATCACGTGTGTGAGTGAAGAAATTTATTAAGTAGGCGTCAATCAGCGACTTGGGGATAGGATTTTTATGATCAGGGGAGATCTCCTCTAAATATTGCTCAAAAATATTTATTATTTTCGGCGCCATATTTTCCAGCTTTTTATATAACTCTTGCAGGTTTTGAACATCTGCCTGTCGGAAATGATTGTAATACAAGGTTTCTTTTAAACGCTGAGGTGCTTCCAAATCTGTACCTCGCTGCAACAGTTGATCCACATTCATTTTGGGACGAAATGATGACATGAAGTCGGCCTCCTAAAAATATAGTTATCCTTAGTATAGGTAATGTTGGGTATAAATCAATACAACATATGAAATAGCATTATTACTTTTCGGGTATAAAGTTTTCATCTCTGACAGTTCATTATGTCTACTGTCATCGGTCTGGATCGTAGAAGTGGACATTTGGCTATGATTCAAGGACGATAAGATCAGATCTATCATATGTCTAATGAAATGAAAGGAGAACATATGAATATACAACATCCTATTGGCTGGAATATGAAAATGAGTTTCCGTGAGCTACCGGAAGCGTTTTATTCGGAAGTGGAGCCAAACATTGTAAGTTCACCGCAAATCATTTTGCTGAATGATGAACTTGCAGTTACGCTTGGACTGGACACAGAACAATTGAAGACAGCAGACGCAGCAGCTGTTTTTGCAGGCAATGAAAAAATCGAAGAAATCGAACCGATTGCACAGGCGTATGCTGGCCACCAATTTGGGAACTTTACGATGCTCGGAGACGGACGGGCCCTGCTGCTTGGGGAGCAGATTACACCTCAGGGAAATCATGTGGATATTCAATTGAAAGGTTCTGGTCGGACTCCGTATTCCCGCGGAGGAGACGGCCGTGCAGCGCTGGGCCCGATGCTTCGCGAGTATATGATCAGTGAAGCGATGCATGGATTAGGAATTCCGACGACACGCAGTCTTACCGTGACAGTGACGGGAGAGACGGTATTGCGTGAAACTGCATTGACAGGTGCTGTGTTGACTCGTGTAGCCGCTAGTCACTTGCGAGTGGGAACATTTCAATATGCGGCTGCCAGGAAAGTAACGGAAGATCTTCAGTCG
The DNA here is from genome assembly GCF_023707945.1 of Sporosarcina sp. NCCP-2331. NCBI lineage: Bacteria > Bacillati > Bacillota > Bacilli > Caryophanales > Caryophanaceae > Sporosarcina > Sporosarcina sp. NCCP-2331. Next base: position 192,613 of record NZ_BRCD01000001.1, on the reverse strand, counting down.
TTGGCTGATTATGCCATCAGACGTCATTATCCGAAAGCAGCGAATGAAGAGCAGCCCTATCTTGCTTTGCTTGGAAACGTCATAAAAAGACAGGCTTCATTAATCGCAAAGTGGCAGCTGTTCGGTTTCATTCACGGCGTCATGAACACAGACAATATGACAATCAGTGGTGAAACAATTGATTATGGGCCATGTGCCTTTATGGATGTGTACGATCCGGCAACTGTGTTCAGTTCAATTGATGTACAGGGGCGTTACTCGTACCGAAACCAGCCGGGCATTGCAGAGTGGAATTTGACGAGGTTGGCCGAAACATTATTACCTCTGCTGCACGATAATCAGGAAGAAGCTGTAAAGCTAGCTGAAAGTAAGCTTTCCGAATTTGCCAGATTGTACGTGACGGTCTGGATGAATGGCATGAGAGCGAAACTTGGTCTGTTCAACGAAGAAGAGCAAGATGAAACACTTGTGAAAGATTTATTGGAATTGATGAAAGAACACCAGGCAGATTACACGAATACGTTCCGCTCATTGACGCTAGGCGAGTCGGAAGGACTGTTCAGCACACCAGGATTTATTGAATGGAAAGAGCGCTGGACAGCGAGACTGCAGCGGCAACCGAATGACAAGGAAGCAGTGAAGCGAATGATGAAACAGCATAATCCTTCCGTGATTCCAAGAAATCATCGAGTGGAAGAAGCATTGCAGGCAGCGGAAGCGGGTGATATGGGGCTCTTTATGAAGCTGCTGAGCGTGCTGGAAAATCCGTATGCTTATACAGCGGAACAGGAAGAATATATAGACCCGCCTGCAGACGGAAGTTCTTTTCAGACGTATTGCGGGACATGAAAAAACTATCGGGGGCGATTGGTGCGGCAAACTGCTTTTTTGACGTGCTGCTTTGCTGGTTCGATAAAGTTTTATTAGAAAAAGCTGTTTTGAAAGTAATTTCACTTCCAAGACAGCTTTTTTTGATGAGAAGGCAGGCATCATGCAGTAATATCCCGTTTCGTAAATACGGTATAGCTGATCAACAAGAAAATAACCAGGTAAACCGTCAAAACAGCGAGTGAGAACGGCATAGTGATTCCATCCACAAATACTGAACCGCTTTCATACATCGTCAAGTCCATATGTGTGAACAACAGATATTTTACAATTTCATACTGTGAAAGCAGCAGAACAACCATATTACCTGTAAAGAAAATAAACAGAGATAGACCGATGGCCATCCCGTTTGAACGGAAGACACTGCCGATCATGAAAGCAAATGTGGCCGTAATGATGACGTTGACGAAAGCCAGAACAAGCATATACAAGCCATGCCCCCAGACAGATACCGAAACAACCGCGTTGCCGTCCCACTTCAATTCCTGACCCGCTCCTGCAGGGAACAGAATATACGCACAGATCACGGTGACTGCAAATCCGATAAACATTAGCAGGATACCGAATAATAGAACCGTCACGTATTTAGACGTCATGATCTTCCATCGTTTGACAGGCCGCGTCAGCAACATCTTAATCGTTCCCTGGGAAAATTCGGAGGCGACAATTCCCGCTGCAACAATGACGGTAAGCAGTACGACAAGACTGCCGATGCCTACCGGGTTAATGATCAGCGATTCCCGGCCGTCTTCAGCAAGCGGCGGGATATCATTCGCCAGCCGGTATTCCAAAATCTTAACAGTTTCTTCATTCTGCTCTCGTTCCATCTCCGGCAGACCGCGTTCAATCGCTTCCTTTGTATATTGTAATTGCTCCTGTGTGTTGGCTTTCCAGTCAGTATGCTCGGTCGTATTCTGATTGTTTATCCACTTCGTCAGCGCCATCAGACCGATGACGCAGGCAATCAGCAGAACCGTCATGATCCATGTCCCTTTTTTAGCCCACAGTTTCATCCATTCATTTCGTATGAGATTCAGCAATCTGTCCGCCTCCCGTCATTTCCAGGAATTGATCCTCTAGTGTTTTGCGGTGCGGCTGTACAGCGAACACTTCGATTTCATTGGCAGTCAGCAGCTGGATGATAGATGGCACCTGACTTTTCTCAGCCGGCATCACCAATCCTACAGGAAGTGATTCCACTGTAAAACCTTTTGAAATCAGCAGCTCCTTTGCTTTTTCGGCAGGGGATAGTTCCAAATAATAATGAGACTGTACAGATACCGACATGTCACGTATATCGACGAGGCGGCCGTTTTGGATCACCGCAATCCGGTCACACATTAATTCGATCTCTGAAAGCATATGGCTGGAAACGAAGACAGATACTCCTTCCGTTTCAGCAATGACCCGTAAGTGTTCACGGAATTCCCTAATGCCTGCAGGGTCCAGTCCGTTTGTCGGTTCGTCCAGGATCAAGAACTTTGGCCGGTGAAGCAAAGCCTGTGCCAGACCAAGACGCTGCCGCATGCCGAGGGAATAAGTGGACACTTTTTCGTGAATCCGCTGTTCCAGTCCGACTTGCCGGACGACTTCATCAATTCGCTCTTTGCTGATATTTTTCTGCATGCGTGCGAAGTGCAAAAGGTTTTTATAGCCGGACATGAATTTATACATCTCGGGATTCTCTACGATAACACCGACTTTCGCCAGACCTTCTTCAAAGTCCTCAGAAAGCGGCTTGCCGTCTATTAGAATTTCGCCGCTCGTCCGCTTCATCAGTCCGACCATCATCCGGATCGTCGTCGTTTTGCCTGCTCCGTTCGGCCCCAGAAAGCCGGTGATTTGGCCGGGATATAAAGACAGGCTCACATTATCAATGATTTTCTTGTTTCCAATGACTTTCGTCAGGTTTTGTAATTCGACTATTGGTTTTATAACATACATCCTCCTTTTACTTGCCTCAAATGAATTTTGTACTCTAATAACTAACGATTTCTATTTAAAAAAGTTATTGGATTTAGAAAATTACGCATGATCAAAATCCGTTTTGCGGACAATTCGGAACGATAATAATATAGACAGCCATGTCAGCAAAGCGCTGACCAGAAGGACTGAGAATGCGACTGTCCATTGGTTAGCGGTAACAAGCTCCGCTGTTTTCAGAAAGAAATTTTGTTCTGCGACCATCCTCGGATTTTCCATGATATTCAGTATGATTCTGAACGACATCATACTAAATAAAGGCAGTATGATGGTCAAAGAAGTTGCCAATACATAGCCCGCTTTGAATTGCAGGGGATAGAACAAAGAAATAATAATGAAAAAGCTGCCGAGCGCGATAAGCAGTTCAGGTATCGTCATCATTCTGGTAGGGAAGGGGGCAAACGTATCGAACAGGAAGATGTAAGCCAGAACGGCTGCCGCGGACAGTCCGAACCACATGAGACCTGCCGCATACTTGGCCAGTACAAATTGTTTTCTTGTAACCGGCAGACTGTTCACTAGGACAGATTCTTTTTCGAAAGCCTTATTGCAATTGGAAATAGCTATGAAATAAGCGGTGAAAATCAGCAGCAGCACATGACGCACAGGCTGGCCGTCCGTGAAAAAGTTTGTAAATATGATAAACCACAGGACGGCAAGGAAATAAGTACTCGCCTTTTGCGTATATAAATCTTTTCGTATCAAAGCGTTCATTCGGATCTGCTCCTTCCTGTGTAATACATGATGTCTTCAAGACTTGGTTTTTCCGTAAGAAAAGGCTCCAAACGCTCCTGAGGGATTTCCGAAGTATCCGCCAGACAGTCAAATCCGACATCTGTTGCGCGCATGCCAATCACAGACAGTCCTTCAAGCAGCCCGCGTTGCTCCGATTTGCCTTTCACTAACACATAGCGCTCTGTAAATTCATCTTTTTCCCCTTGAAAGATAATGCGCCCCTCATGAATGAAAATAATGAAATCTGCTATTTTTTCCAAGTCAGTCGTGATGTGAGTAGAGAAGAAAATCGCTTTTTCCTCGTTCTGTATGAGATCCTGCATCATATCGAGCAGCTCCCGGCGGACAATCGGATCGAGGCCAGCTGTCGGTTCATCCATGATAATAAAATCAGGGTGATGTGACAGAGCCATCGCAAGTGCAAACTTCATTCGCATTCCCTTCGATAAATGTTTGACGCGTTTCGCTTTATTCAGTTTGAATTTTTGCAGATAGCGATAGAAAAGTTCGTCATCCCACTGAGAGTAAAAAGGGGCGAGAATCTTTTTGTTTTTCTCGATGGTTAGATCTTCATAATAAAAGTTTGCGTCGTAAACAAAACCGATGCGCTCCTTAATCTCGGCAGTATGGCTGCCGTGTGACTCGCCAAACACCTGTATTTCTCCTTGATCGATTTTGATCAAATCCATCAGACAGCGAATGGTCGTCGTTTTCCCCGCACCATTGGCTCCGATGAATCCGGTAATGAATCCCTTTTTAATGTCAAAGCTGAGGCCATTCAGCGCAAAACCATCGAACCGCTTCGTCAGGTTTCGTACTTCCGCTATATTTTCCATTTTTTTCACTCCTCGTGCAGCAATGTCAGCATATGAATTAGTTCCTCGAGGCCTACATCAAACGCCCGGCTGTCTTCTATGACGCTGGCTAGCTGTTCTTCAATTTTTTTCAACTGTTCTTCTTTCAAAAGTTCATGGTTCTGCGCAGCGACAAAGGAGCCTTTTCCGGGAAACGTCTCAATCAGGCCATCTCGTTCCAATTCTTCATAAGCTTTTTTTGTCGTAATGACACTGATCTGCAGATCTTTTGCAAGTTTTCGAATGGAAGGCAACGCTTCCTTCTCTTTCAGCTCTCCCAGCAAGATCTGCTCCTTCAACTGGTTCTTAATCTGCAGATAAATCGGCTGATTCACCGAATTGGAGATGACGATATTCAATACATCACCCTTTTCTTTAGTAAACTGTATATGCACAGTATATACGGTCGATGCAGTGGTGTCAACAATAAAAAAGGGAGCTGCATAAGAAGTCAGCTAACTGAATTCTTGTGCAGTCCCAATTATGTTGAGGCGTTCCTAGTTTTAAATTGCCAGAAGTATGAGCTGTCTTCCTTATAATCTAATTGAAATGGCTCACACTACAGAAAATCAGATATGCGAGGAGATCATGCTGAAATGAACAAACCTTTCATTCCGCAGTTAGTCTACTTTGAACCGAATGCCTTGGAATATCCGCTCGGACAAGAATTGAAACGTAAATTTGAAGCGATGGACATTGAAATCCGCTATACGACTTCACATAATCAAGTGCGTAATCTGCCCGGTGAGACAGATGCCCAGAAATATCGCATTGCCAAGTCCACATTAGTCGTCGGTATCCGAAAGACATTAAAATTCGATACTTCCAAACCGTCTGCGGAGTATGCCATTCCGCTGGCGACAGGCTGCATGGGCCATTGCCATTACTGCTATTTGCAGACGACGATGGGGACCAAGCCGTATATCCGGACGTATGTGAATGTGGAAGAAATTTTAGAGGCTGCCGACAAGTATATCGAAGAGCGTGCACCGGAAATCACTCGTTTTGAAGCGACTTGCACTTCCGATATCGTGGGCATAGATCACCTGACTCATTCATTAAAACGGGCGATTGAGCATATCGGCCGGACTGAGCTTGGCCGTCTGCGATTCGTAACGAAGTTTCATTTTGTCGATCATTTATTAGATGCGGAGCACAATGGCAATACTCGCTTCCGTTTCAGCGTCAATGCGGATTACGTTATCAAAAATTTTGAACCCGGCACCTCCCCGCTGGATAAAAGAATCGAGGCAGCGGGGAAAGTGGCACGGGCGGGCTATCCGCTTGGTTTCATTGTAGCACCCATTTATTTGCATGATGGCTGGGAAGAGGGCTACCGTCATTTATTTGAACGCCTCGATGAAGAACTGCCGCAAGACGCCCGGGATGACATCACTTTCGAATTAATTCAGCATCGATTTACAAAACCGGCTAAGAAAGTCATAGAAAAAAACTATCCCAAGACGAAGCTTGAGCTGGATGAAGAAAAGCGCCGGTATAAATGGGGGAAATACGGAATCGGTAAGTATATTTATCCGAAAAATGAGGAAGATCAGATTAAGGGCAGGCTGTACAGCTATATCGATGAATATTTCCCGAATGCGAAGCTGGAATATTTTACTTGATCTTTAATTGCAGCGTTAGGATTTCACATTTTTGATTAGTTGTAATAATTCATTGAATCGCTTGTCCAGAGCCTTATATTGCGGATCTTTCGGTGTCATAAAGGATAGTTTTCCTAACACGGCTTGTTTTTCTGTTTCTAGTGCAAGCAGTTCTTCATTTGTATTGTTCACAGCGTTAGGTAAATGAAGGGTTCCGTTTTTAATTATGACATTTCTGGTTGCGATTTTCTCACGAAAGAAATGGTCATGTGAAACTAATAGTATGGTGCCTTCATAAGCAGCTAATGTTTCTTCCAGCTGCTTACGTGAGGCGAGGTCAAGGTGATTGGTTGGTTCATCCAATATCAGCAGATTTCTATCCTCAAAAATAAATTGGGCAATTTTGAGTTTAATACGCTCGCCCATACTTAAATTATTAATCACTGTGTGCCAGTGAGCATCGCTGAAACCTAAAAGGATAAGCTGTGTACGAATCTGGCCTTCTTCATCAAAGTTTTCATACGAAAAAAATTCGGCAACAGTTTGCTGAAGGGGGAGGTCAAAAACGGATTGAGATAAATAACCTGTATTAGCCGATTCAGAAAGCCACAGTTCTCCCTGACTCACAGTACTAGCATAAATCGCACGCAGTAGAGTAGACTTTCCGGCTCCGTTGGCACCGAGTATTGCGATTTTTTCGCCGCGTGTCACTACCAGGTTGATATCTCGTAATACTGGATAAACCGCACCTTTTTTTATCTCCAGTATCCGTTTGCCCACTGTTTGTTCCGTTTTAATGGAGAAGTGAATGCTTTGTTCTTTACTTACCTTTTCCACACGATGTTCCTGCAGCTGCTGTTCCAGTTTTTTTCTTTTTGATTTCACTTGCTGATCTGCACGTTTGGCCTTGGTGCGGTAATACTCCTTCGCACCCATTGCTTTTGGATGGTGCGAAGCCGTAGATTCCTTATGCATAGTGGCGGACCATTTTTTCAAATCGTCCATCTGCTGTTCGACATGCGCTATATTTTTTTGTTGGACAGCATATGCGTGTTCCTGGCTGTCGCGCTGTGCTTTACGCCAAGATTCATAATGACTGTAATTACCAGGCAATACATCTATTTTACCATCAGTAATTGCCCAGATAGTTGTCGTGATTTGATCTAAAAAGAAGCGGTCATGCGAAACAATGAGCCAAGTCTTAGAACTTGCTGTAATTATTTCAATTAATTTTGTTACACTGGCCTCATCCAAGTGATTAGTTGGTTCATCAAGTAAAATAATAGAGGCGCCTGATGTTAAAGCCTTGGCTAACCGTATCTTTAATTGCTCGCCTCCGCTTAATTCCCTGTAAGCAAAGTGAGGTACTCTCCAATCACTCAGAAGAGCCAACTCTTCAGATGTATAGTCCAGTTTTTCATTTTGTGTTTCTTGCTCCACAAGGGAGCTCGTTTTGATGGCTGCGTGTAGTTGATGCAGTAAGGTAGATTTGCCACAACCATTCCTTCCTATAATTCCAATTACTTCACCTTTTTTAATGGATACGTTTTTTTCTTCGAATAAACGATGCGATACCGTGATTTGCATAATCTCTCTCCTTTTGTTTAGAAAGAAAAAAATCCCTCTAAACGAATAGTTTAGAAGGATTAGCCATGTGTAAAAAACACACAATTATTGTGCGGGCGGCAAAATGTACAGACTAATCCTATGGTGTTGAAAGCGAAAAAATATTCGTTTCATTCATTTGCCATAGATTAGTTATCCATCGTCCACCCGTCACTCCGATCTTGTAATAGTAGAATTAGTATAGTAGGCAATCTCTGAATTGTCAAATTAAGATAAAACTTTTGAGACTGGCAAAGGTTCAACTGGCCAAGCGTTATTTCAAATTGTCTAAATACTGTGATAAGCTGGTGCAAAGGGAGTGTAGATTAATGGGCAGATGTACAATAGATCATTCACAAGAAGACACGCTGAAAAAGCTGCAAGAACAGCGGGATTATTTACCGGTAAGTCTAATGGAAAGCTGTGAGATTTTTTTGAGAAGGCCATTGGGACAGGAGACATTGAATGAGGTGTTTCATCTATTGAAAAAATATGATTTGGCAACGGAAAAAGAAAGACTGGAGCGGGATCAGCAGCTTGAGAAACTGCTTAGTTGAGTAAATAGTGAAATCAACCGGGTGTAATGTATTATAACTCGCCCAGCAATAAAGCAATTGCTGATGTAAGCAGCTTGATGTCTTCAAGGATAATGCTTTTGATATCGGCGGGTGCAGTATTGTATTCGTCTGTCAGAAGTTGAAGTTCTCGGCTGAGAATGAAACTCTCTTTTATATTATTCATAATCGCGACCCTCCTTATAAGTCAATTTACCCGATACAAAGCGGTTATAAACTGAATATCAGTCAAATATTTCATTTAGATGACATTTTGCTGTCTGACTAACTGCAAACGATTGGGGGACCAGGTCCGCAGAAATTGTTTTGTCCGGTTTCTTCCGATCGTAAGCAGTTCTTCCATTTGCTCCTCTGTCATGTCAAATTGTGTGGCGCTGTAATCATCGACCGGAATGAAGATGATGTTTTGTTCGTGCTCACGGGATATATATTTTTCATCATGTGCATTTTTCATGGTGGAGAACAAAGCTTCAAATAGCTGTAACGCGTTATGGATGGTACGCCCCGGCATGTCTTCTTGGCGCCGGCTTAATTTCAGCCCGATCACCGGACGCTTTTTTGATTTCCTATCGTCAAAAATCCACATGGGAAAGTTACTGAGCACGCCGCCGTCTACAACAATAGTGCCTTTCGGTGCGTCGAGACGGACGGGTTCGAAAAAGTAAGGGATACCGCAGCTCATGCGCAATGCTTTGGCGATGGAAAATTTGTCAGGATCATAACCGTATTGCTCTAAATCATCAGGAAGCACCATCATTTTGCCATTGGTCAGATCAGAAGCGACTAACTTTAATGAACCGCTCGGCAAATCGCCGAATGCATAGCAGCCTTTGCGAGCCAGCTTATCGAAAAACCAGTCTTCCAGTGCCTTTCCCTGGTACAGTCCCATCCGCCAATAAAGCGAAACCCATTTCATGAAAGGAAACGGAAGCAGTGTTTTTCTGGGATCAAGGAGTGACTGAAAATCTTCTTCTGCTAAGAGTTCCCCAATATCATCTGCTGTATAACCGGCCGCTAAAAAACTGGCCAATATGGCGCCAGCACTTGTTCCGGCTACTTGTTCAAATTGATAACCCTGTCTCTCCAATTCCTGTACAGCCCCGACTAATGCAAATCCTTTCAATCCGCCGCCTGAGAACACTCCGTCAATGCGCACATCATCCCTGCTTTCATTTGTAGTCTTCTTCTACTGTAGAGCTGCACACAATGAAATAGAACCGAATCCTCATGAAAGATGCATGAAAACGCCCGATTGGCGAATCATAGGAAAGAATCTTCATCATTGGATTCAATCATGTGATGCCGAGGAGGTGTATGGAATGAGTATGTTTATGCGGGTTGCATTGGCTTTGGTCATTATAGGTGCTCTTAACTGGGGACTGATCGGATTTTTCAGCTTTGACTTGGTAGCCACTATTTTTGGAGGACAGAACACTCTATTGGCAAAGATTATTTATGCGGTAGTAGGGCTTAGCGGCTTAGCTGCGATAGCACTGCTGTTCCGTCCGGATGAAGAGGCGGAAGAAGCGGTTAGAACAAACCGGGACACAGCCAGAAATATGGATTACAGCACAGAATTCGGTGATGAGCCGGACTTTACCGACGTACGCAAGGATACCAAGCAGAATGATAGTAAGAAAAAGCAATAACTATCATATGGTATAACAGCAGTCCCCTTTACTTTAGGTAGAGGGGATTTTTCTTTTTTAAAATATAATATTTTTAAAAATATTTGAAAAAAACTAAAGTTTTGAGTCCTTTGACCGATAACTAACTTGTATAACATTATACACGGATAGGGAGAATAGTACATGAAAAGATCAATTAAAACAAAAATCATCACCACTTCTATGGTTCTGTTTTTCTTAGGAGCCACTGTAATGACAGTTTTTAGCAGTTCGGCTGTACAAAGTAATTCCTTTGAAAACAATGTGGAAGCAAGTGCAGCGATTGTGAATGAAATGAGTCGTTCGATAGAGAAATACATAGGGCAATTCGAGAAAGGTCTGGATCAGTTAGCAAAATCATCAGACTTCGAAGGGTATAAAAGTACTTCCGCTCAGTTTAAATCGACCACGCAGCAGCCGCTCCATGAAGAATTACAGGACTTTTTAGATGTCTATGACCAAACAACTTTTATTTATTATGCGACACCTGATAAAAATATGCTTCATGTTCCGTTTATTGAAATGGAAGAAGGATTTGATCCAACAAGCAGAGGCTGGTACATAGGAGCTGAAAAAGATCCTGATTCAGTATTTTGGACAGATCCATATATAGATGCAGGAACGAATGAATTGGCTATTACAGGTGCAAAAGCAGTTGTAAGAGGCGGAAAGGTTGCCGGGGTAATCGGTATCACACTGGATTTGTCCACATTTACATCAGAACTGGAATCAACCGATTTGGGTTTCAATGGTTATCCGATTATGCTGGACAATACAGGCACAGCTATTTCACACCCCACTCTTCAAGGGGAAAGCGTCATGGATTTTCCTTTCATTGCCGAACTGTATAAGGAAAATAAGAAACTAGGCATCCTCGAGTATGTATTAGATGGCAAGGATCACTTAATGGTCTATTCTACACTCCCTGATTTGGGTTGGAAAATCGGTGCGGTTTATGACACGGAGAACGTGAACGCAATGGCATCCAAGTTAAGAATCTCCATGATTGTGATTACCGTACTTACACTGATCATCATCGCTGCTTTCTTATACGTATTGATGTCCAGAACATTGAGACCGGTAAGTGCGCTGAAAAATCTTATGGCCTCTGTCGCACAAGGTGATTTGACTGTCCGTTCCGTTAATCAGTCGAAGGACGAATTTGGTGATTTAGGAAATTCATTTAACACGATGGTCGAGAATATGGACGAGATCATTACAGTGGTCAATCGATCTTCAGAAGATGTCAGAATGAATTCAGAGAGTATGAGTGCTGTGGCGGAAGAAACCAGTGCTTCCAGCTCAGAAGTGGCTCATGCTGTTCATGAAATTGCAAAAGGTGCATCAAAATCTGCTGAGGACGCAGAAGAGGTCACTGCCCAGGCAGAGTTATTAGGCGACCAAATCAATGAAATTGCCAGCCGCTCTCAACAGATGACGGAAATGGCCCAGCAAGCCGGTGTGATGAACACGAGAGGTTCCAGTCAGATGAGGCAGATGCAGGGTTCATTCACAGATTGGGAAGACGATTTGAAATCTATGTTCAGCGTAATCGGCAATCTTGGAGATAAGGTGAAAGCAATCGGCAGTGTCATGGAAACTATAACCGGCATCTCTTCTCAGACTAATCTGCTGGCGTTAAATGCAAGTATTGAAGCTGCCCGCGCAGGAGAGCATGGAAAAGGTTTTGCGGTAGTGGCTGATGAAGTACGAAATTTGGCAGAGCTATCTGCCCGCTCTACAGACGAAGTCAAGGTAACTGTGCTGGAGCTACAGGAAGAATCCAGAATGGTTACGGCCCAAATGCAAGAGACAATGGATAACTTTCATCGTCAAAGTGGTGTCGTGGAAGATACAGAAATGATATTTGAAGACATCTCGAAAATGATGAGCGGTATGCAGGAGTCAATTGATGATGTATTCCGTCAAGTGCAGAGCGTGTCAGAATATAAAGAACAAGTGGCACAAACCATTCAGATGATGGCTGCAACTTCTCAGGAAACAGCAGCAGCGTGTGAGGAAGTGAGTGCATCAACAGAAGAGCAGCTGCGCGCTACCCAATCAGTAACGGATTCAGCAATGAAACTGACCGAGCTCAGTGAAGAACTGAATGACGCAATTGAAAAGTTTAAGATTTAATATAAATTCAGAAAGGCGTTGACCTAGTCAGCGTCTTTTTTACTATGTAATGAAAGTTGTAGTGGAAAAGTCAGGAAGTTCTACATAGAAACCTCTTCGTCTGTCAAAACGTAAATAGAGTACAGATAGTTACGAAGGGAAGGGGTCGGAATGACACGCAGAAAGATCATGTTCTTATTTATTACATGCAGTTTCTTACTGATGGCAGCTTGTTCCAATCAAACAGAGGATCAGCAGATTCAGGATTCTGTTGCTGCAAATACAGATGATCAAGAAGTGACAGAGGAAAACGGAGGCGATAATTTTCCAACTGCTGCACAAACCATTGAGGAGTTGATGGAACAGCCTCCGGGTACATTGGTGGAAGAATTCATGGATCCTGATATTGAGGCATCGCGGACGGTTAATTTCGTTCATTACCTCCGTTTTTATGAAGATACGTTTAAGAGTGTAGTGGAGAATGATTTGCCAGGCTATTTTAAAGAGCATCCGGAAGCAGATGCTGACCATGTCTATAATTATCTGGTGTATACACTTGGTTCAGGCCAGTACAAGAAGTACTATGAGCAGCTGAAAGATTTCGATCATGGCTATATCATGCCTGAACTGCCGGATGGAGAAGATGAAATTGAACGTGCGAAAGCCCAAAAGACCAATATTGTTGTCTTGATGGATGCGAGCGGCAGCATGAAAGCCGAAATCCAGGGGGAAACGATGATGGATCTGGCAAAAGATGCAATTGATCAATTCACCAGCGGATTGGATAATACGGTGAATATTGCATTATTCGCTTATGGTCATAAAGGAAAAGGCACGGAGGCGGACCGTCAGTTGTCGTGTGCATCTATAGATAATCTGTATCCGTTAAATGCCTATAATGAAGAATCGTTTCATGAAGCATTGAATTCATTTCAGGCAAGCGGATGGACGCCATTGGCAGGTGCTATGGAAAAAGCGCGCGAGTACTTGTCTGATTATGATCGAGAACAGCACCGTAATATCATCTACATCGTCAGTGACGGCGTAGAAACTTGCGGCGGCGATCCGATGAAAGCAGCGAAGCGGCTGCATGACAGTCAAATTGAAGCCAAGGTCAACATTATCGGTTTTGACGTTGATGATGAAGGCCAAAACCAGCTTAAGCAAGTGGCGGAGGCAGGGGGCGGTCAATATGCGACGGTTCGAAACCAATCAGAATTTGAAGAAGTGCTGATCCATAAATGGCAGCCCAGCCGTATGCAAGTGATTACCCAGCAGGGTGTGAAACTGCAGGACTCTGTCTGGAAAATGGAAGAGCTGATTGATTTATATGGCCGGCTGACCAATCTTGCGACGCGCGAAAGCCAAAGAATTACAGATGCTGCCTCTTTCCTGCGCAATGAAGGGTATATCAGCGATGAAGCAGCGGATGAAGTAATTGAAACAGCAAAGCAGCAGCAAGAGATGCGAAATACACATTTTGAAGAACTGAAAAACCAGAAAAATGATGAAGCTGAAGCGGCAAAAGAAGAAATTGATGAGGCAGTGAATGAGTGGAAGGAAGAGTGGTCTGGGGTATTGGAATAAAATTAGATGTCAACGGGACCCCGAGTGATGACCGGGGTCCTTATTAATTTCAAAAACAGTTGAACTTTTTCAGGTTTGCGCAGTCTAATGTATAAGAAGCGGGGGTGGGACTGAATGGAAACAACAGACAGAGAGATACAAGTAAGAGCGATTGCAGGCGATGATGAAGCCTTTCTCGCGCTGATGCAGTTATATAAAGAAGATCTTCTGCGGACGGCTCTTGCGTTCTTGCGGAATGAGCATGACGCTCTGGAGGCGCTGCAAGAAGTGACATACCGTGCTTATAAAAAGATTCACACAGTAAAAAATCCGGCTTTTGTCAAAACGTGGCTGATCCGCATCATGATGAACTATTGCCAGGATCAATTGAAAAATAATAAGCGATTTACATCGGATAACGCCGGTATATATGCAGCAGGAAAAGAAGATGTCTCATACCTCGAAATGCAGGAGGCGCTGGCTGGATTATCAAATGAAGAGCAGCAGTTAATTTATTTGAAATATTTTCAGGAAGTAAAAATCAAAGATATCGCACAGCTGGAGAATATCCCGGAAGGAACAGTGAAATCGCGGCTGCATAAAATTTTGCGGACACTACGATCTTATTTTGAAGAGAAGGGGGGAACCGGACATGTATGAGAAGGAAGAGGAAAAGTTGAAGAAGTTGAAAGAGCAATTGGACAGTCGCCCCCTGCCTTTGACTGAAGCTGATCAGGCAATTCGTGAAGGAATGGAGCGGGCGAAGCGGGAAACTCGGCAGGTACGGAAAAGACGCAAGCGGTTCTATGGCACTGTCGCGGTTGTTGCGCTGCTGCTTTTGACGTTTGTTACTTCGATCCGTGTTTCTCCTGCGTTTGCGAATGCGGTGGCTTCCATTCCAGGAATGGAGAAATTCGTTGAACTCATCTCAATGGACAAAGGTCTCGATGCAGCGTTTCAAAATGATTATTATCAGCAGATCGGAGCTTCGCAAACAATCGGCGATCTGACACTTACAATCGACGGAGTCATTTTGGATGAATCAGGAATGAATGTGTTCTATACGATTGATTCGGAGCAGTTGCTGGAACGTATAAGGATAGAAACTGTCGATTTAGAAATGGAAGGAGGCATGCCGGAAGGAAGTGTTTCATACGGTTCGCCGCAGGAAGAGGATGAAAAGGACCGAAAGTATACAGATCGTATAGATTTTCATTTTGTAGATCCCTATCTATCGCAAAATCTTTCATTCGATTTGAAAGTGGAGGCGCTGGTGAGTGGAGAGGGTACGGCGTTTTCTGTGCCGTTTACTGTCCCGGAGAAAATAAAATCCAGCGAAGTATATACATTGAATCAAGAAGTCGAAATTGATTCACAAAAGTTTACAGTGGAAACTGTCACCATTTCGCCGCTGCGGGTGGGAGTAAAGATTGTGCTTGATCCATCTAATCGCATGAAAATCCTTAATTTTGAAGATATGAGGCTGGAAGACGAAAAAGGAGAAGTTTGGAGTTCTATCAAAAACGGCACCACGGCTTTTGGTGAAGTGGACGACAGCAGACGAACATATTTCCTGCAAAGTAATTACTTCAACCAGCCGAAAAAGCTTTATTTACGCATGAACAAAGTGCAGGCAGTCAGGCAGGAAGATGCAGTTGCGGAAATTAACACCGAAACAGGAGAGTGGCTCAATCAGCCGGCCGATCAGAAAATCGAGCTGGTGGAATCAGATAAATATCATGTGGAACTCCGGATGCCAAGCGAAGGGGAGAACGGCGTGCATTATGATTTATTCAGCTCAATAACAGATTCGGCAGGAAAAGAAGTGAACAAAACATCCACCGGGATGTATACAATAGACGGTTTCGATCACTGGAATATCAGCTTCAGTCCGACTGATCACCAAAATCCGCTGAAGCTGGAGCTGTCTGCCTATCCAAATTACCTGGAAGGCGATGTGAAGTTGGAGCTGAAGTAGGGTCGGGGATGCTGCGGAATGCCGCTGGTGATCATGAACTTGGTGCGTGCGCTCATAAAAATATGCTCGTGCTCATTAACTTTCCTCTGGTGATCATGGCGGTCCTTCACGTGATCATGGAGCTTTCGAATTTGATCATGGAGTTGCTTCGTGCGCTCATAGAGAGCAATTGGAGCTTTGCAGGATAAGATTGAACGTGCGGCTGACGGCTGTTTTGGTTCGTTCGTCAGGGAGTTTGGTTCGGTGCCGGCAAACTTTGGCGCTTTTGCTGCTTTAATTCAACTAAATGAAAACAGGGCTGTTCCGGAATGAGATTTCTCTCCCGGAAACAACGCTGTTTTTTCATGCTTTTCTCTGAATAAAACTCACATGACGTCCCGCTTTCCTATCCTCACGATAAGAAAAACCTTCAGCACTCTGGAATGTGCAGGTGCGGTCAATTGTTATGTTCTCAGCAGGAATTCCGGCCAGTTCACACTGCTTTTGCACCGTCAGCTGATTATCAATATGGTATTTATTTGTCGTTGCATTATATTCTATAAATTCATCTGCATAGCCGAGATCATGGAATTTTATATAGACATCTTCATCGACTTCGAACTTTTCCTGACTGAGCGCCGCACCGATCTGCACGTGTATACGCCGAGGATCGCATTGTTCCTCCAGCTGCAAATGACGGAATAATTTCAGCGTAATTTCCTTCACTGTTCCTTGCCAGCCGGAATGAATAACCCCGGTCAACGAATTTTCATCGCTG
The DNA here is from genome assembly GCF_023707945.1 of Sporosarcina sp. NCCP-2331. NCBI lineage: Bacteria > Bacillati > Bacillota > Bacilli > Caryophanales > Caryophanaceae > Sporosarcina > Sporosarcina sp. NCCP-2331. The sequence goes on along the minus strand of NZ_BRCD01000001.1, from coordinate 176,283 downwards.
TAAAAAATAACAGGCACACAATCTGCTGTCAGAGTGCAAAGGACAATACCCGAATCAAATGTATACAGCGCATCCGTCTCCGGGATGGCGGTTTCCCGGTCATCCGCTCCGCGTCCCCGGTCGCCTTCTGTCACACGATGAAAATTCGCGCTATGTGTTTGATTGGCGAAGACGAAATCAGCAGGCGAACATCCAAGGAATCCCGCCAGCTGCTGTCGGTTGCTGCGGACATGATCTGCAGATTCACAGGCGTGGAGTGCCATGTTGCCGTTTTCGGGTTCAGCCTTGTCTTTCATCGTCATGCCTGCCAGCAGTCCTTCATTTTCAATGTAGGTGTTTATTTTCATAGACCAGCAACTCCTTTATTCGTAGTAATAGTAAAAAGACGACTAGTTAGAAGTCGTCTTATATTAAACTTATTTAGCTAAGTGATTCTGAATATAATTGAAACCATTTCTGACGTGAGACTGCATCGCAAGTTTTGCTTGTGTTTTATCCTTTTCTTCAATAGCTTTTACAATCTCCATATGTTCTTTATAGATTTCGTTTCTTCTTTCATCGTTAAAAGAAGATATATTTCTATTATGATAGATGACGTCGTTCAACTGTACAAGCAGATTGCTTAGCGTGTCATTATCGGCATATCTCAAGATGGTATTGTGTATCGCAGAGCTGAGTTCAAAGTATTCAGAAGAAGAAGTGGTCTCTACTGAGCGCTCTACAAAATTATAGAGTTCACTTATCCCGTTGTCATCCATATTATCAATAGCCAAGTCGACTGCCAAAGCTTCCAAAGACTCTCTGCATGTATACACATTAGCTAACTGCTTTGTAGTGAACTCTTGTACAATCGCACCTCTCCAAGGTATGATCTTGACCAAACCTTCAGAAGCAAGTCTCCTGAAAGCTTCGCGTACTGGAGTGGTGCTGACGCCTAATTGCTCGCTTACTTTGGTTTCTGTGAGTCGTGTTCCCGGTGCTATGTCTCCTTCGACAATAGCTACTTTAATGTTCTCATAAACCATGACATTTAAGGGCTGACGTCCAACAGTTTTAATATTTTCAATGCTCATATAATATTCCTTTCATTTGCTTTAGTCGTAGATTCATGAAACAACGTGTTTAAGCTTTTTGTGTTTTCATGAAAATGCGCTTAAAAACAGGGTAGAAAACAATAAGTGCTATGAGTACTAAAAATAATAAAGAAACAGGTCTAGTGATAAAAATACCAAGTCCAGACTCAGACATGATTAAAGACTGTCTTAACGTATTTTCAGCTAATGGGCCTAGCACTAAAGCTAAAACAAGGGCAGCAGGAGAGTAGCCATATAATTTCATGAAAAACCCTATGACACCGAATATTAGTAATATCCATATTTCGATTATACTATGATTTAAGCTGTAAGTCCCAATTAAGCATAAAGAGATTATTACAGGTATGAGAAATCGATATGGCAATTTAACAATCATCAAAAAGAATGGTATAGCAACTATATTGATCAGAAGTAAAATTGCGTTTCCAAAATACATACTTGAGATAATACCCCAAGCAAAGTCTGGTCTTTCAATCATTAGTAAAGGACCAGGCTGTAAACCGTACATTAAGAACGCTCCTAAAAGAATGGCAGTTGATGCGGAACCTGGGATACCTAAAGTCATTAATGGCACCATAGCTCCAGATGTAGCACCATTATTCGCAGTCTCTGGCGCGATTAAACCAGGCAAATGTCCTTTACCAAATTTCTCAGGTTCTTTTGATACTTTCTTTTCAATTGAATAAGAGAAGAAAGAGGCAATTGTTGCACCTGCACCAGGCAACACTCCGGTTACAAAACCAATTATAGAACCTCTTAAAAATGTGAACTTTGCTTTCATCAATTCTTTCCAAGAAGGCCAGTTTTCCTTGCTTCTTAAAGAAAGATCTAAGTTTTCTAACTTTCCATCTTTATGGGATCCAGAGTATACCCTGAATAATAACTCTCCAATTCCAAATAACCCTATTGTAACAGGAATAAAACTGACACCGCTGATTAGCTCAGGTGAACCAAATGTGTATCTTGGGGTTCCTGTGATAACATCCACTCCGACGGTTGCTACTGCAAGTCCAATTAACGCCGAGATAAAACCTTTCAATTTGCTGTCATCAGTCATCCAAATTAGGGTGAGTAACCCCATGATCATCAACATGAAATATTCAGGTGGACCAAATTTGAGAGCTACTTTAGCGAATGTGGGTGCTAGAGTGAAAATTAGTATAACGCCAATTGTACCACCTACAAAGGATGCGATTGCCTGTACAATTAATGCCTTTCCGGCTTTTCCTTGAAGCGTCATGGGATAACCATCAAATGTACTTGCTACAGCTGCGGAATCCCCAGGAGTATTAATTAATATGGAGGTTGTAGCACCGCCGTATTGTGAACCATAATAAATACCTGCCAGCATAATAATAGCTGAAGTTGGGTCCAAGGTGAGCGTCAGAGGTAATAAAATGGCTATTCCAGCTGAAGCCCCAAAACCAGGAATAATACCAACAATCATTCCAATGAAAGCGCCTACAATGAGAAGCAGCATATTCATCGGTGTCAATACAACAGAAAAACCTTGAATCAGATTAGTGATTATTTCTTGCATGATATCACTCCTAACAAGAGAGTATGAATTTAAAAGATATTTTCAAAGAAGCCTTGAGGCAATCCTGTTTTTAAAAGAAATTCAAATAAAATAAAGATTGAAAGTGGAATTGTAAGTCCCAGTATTATATTTTGCTTCAACTTATTTTCATTAAATAACAGAAGAACTACGAACATAAACAATATAGTGGACAGCAATGCCCCTAAAATATTAAAAATAGCTATGTAAACAGTTGTAACAATTAATAACTTGAAGAAAATAGATATGTGTAAGAGGGAAATCTTTTCTTCACGATTACCTTTATAATTCTTGATTAAATCAAATGCGATTAAAATAATAAGTGTTATGCCGATTACGATAGGAAAAAAACCACTTCCGGGTATATCATTTGAAAAGAATTTAAACGTAAAGGCTATGGATAAGTAGAAGCAGGAAACAACTAATAAAAAGATCGTAAATATATTTTTCATTTCAAGCTGGACTCCTTTCCTGATAAGAAAACTCTGTCTTCTGTTTCAAAAAGACAGAGTTTCTATAATAATTATTGGTTCGCTGACTCTAATGAATCTTTAAATTTCGTGTTAGTTTCTTCAAGGAACTCTGAGAAATCATCGCCATATAGTATATAATCAGACATCCCGTTTTCTAGAATGTATTTTTTCCACTCGTCCGTCTCTGCTACCTTTTTCATGGCTTCAATCCACCAGTCTTTTACTTCATCATCAACATCAGCAGGAAGAACTACGCCGCGCGGTTGTGAAATATTCACGTCGTATCCTAGTTCGGTAAAAGTAGGCACGTCTTCCAATTGCTTTAATCTCTCAATTCCTGAAAAAGCTAACGGCTTCATAAGATCGCCTTCAATTTGTCCCATTGAACGAGCGGGATTACCAACAATAGCATCTAAACTATCGGATAATAATGCACTAGTAAGTTCGCCGGCTCCTTGAAAAGGAACGTAGTCAAAATCAAAACCTGCTTCTGTAGCAAAAAGATTAGGAACAATCATTTCATCACTAACTTGTCCAACTCCGCCAATTTTCATCTTCTTGCCACTTTTTGCTGCTTCAATAAAGTCCTCCAGAGAATCATATTTAGACTCACCTTTAACTAGGAAGAATAAGTCATCAGCGCCCATTAACGCAATTGGTGTAAAAGAATCGTAACTGAAAGCAGTTTCAGAAACTAGAGGGGTAGTAAAGAAGCTTCCACTTGTTGGACCTACAAAGTAAGGATCACCTTTTTTGGTCTCCAAGAACCCCCAACCAACTGCACCACTACCACCTTCACGGTTTTCAATCTTAATACTTTCTGTATAAATATCTTCTTTTTGCATGATTTCCATAATTTTTCTCAGGTATAAATCTGTACCGCCACCGGGGCCAAAAGGTATTACAACATTTAGTGTTTTAGCAGGGTATTTATCGTTACTGCTTGCTTTACCACTCGTGCTGTCTGAGCACGCTGCAGTCATTATAGCAACTGCCAATACGATTGATAGAGTCAGAAACCTTTTCATATTCATACCTCCCTGGTTTTATAAGAGAACGTTGCCGTTTTCTATAATAGTTACACCATCCGCAACGAGTGTTGTTTCAGTCATGATCAAATCATAGTGACATGCCGCTTTAACTGTTCCGCCAAGTGTAATACTTGAACCAATTCCGATATGAACCGATCCGAATACCCCTTCATCTTCAAGCATCAGACCGTTAAATTTACAACGTGGATTTAATCCTACCCCAATTTCTGCAATGTTATAGACATTCGGATCATTTTTAGAGGCTAAGTTGTCAGCCAGTATATGCGCTTCAAAGCCGCCTTCAATATTAGTGATCATGCCATCTTCTACGGTACAAACGACTTGTTCTTTCAAGATGCCGATTCCAATGTAGGGAATACTTGCGTTAGCAACAATCTTTCCATTTGCAGATCCTTCTAATGGAGATACGTTGGCTTCAATAGTTGGTACAGGCGCAAATTGTCCGCTCTTTACCATTCCAGTCATCGAGTTGCTCTTACGGCCAGTTGCAGACATCTTTAAATCAGTTCCATGAGTAGTAGTCAAATGAATTTCTTTTGCATTTTCCAAAGCTCTTCCTACTGCTTCACAAGTCGGAGCTGCTTTTGGGAAGTCTGCAAGAACTCCACTATCAATCAGCATATGATCTTCAAATTGTGTCAACATGATTCCTCTAGAACCATTTTCAACTGCATTTTTAACTGCATAAGTATGAGTGATTGAAGTAAATACCGCACTGATAAATACATCGCTTTCTTTCATTGCAGCAGCAACAGTTGCTGGTGGTTCGCTACTGTCTGACGTTCTCGGCATAATAATAGAGATTGTTGGCTCTGCCCCAACTGCTGTAACGGCGGACGCGATACTTTCTGCTATTGACATGGTCTTTGGTTCCGTAATGATGACAACGCTTTCATTTTCCTTAATATTTGCACAGACTTCGACGACTTGTTTTGCACCCTTAGACATTAACATACTTTTCAAAATATCCAACTCCATATTCTATAGTATTTGTTTCTTTAGACTATTATCAATTATCAATTCGACAATGTCAACTATATTCTATAGAATATATAAAAATAAAAACTGTTCCTTATTTCAAGGAACAGTTTAACTTATACTAATTTTAATATTTTCTCAGCACCAAAGTGGTTTTAAGGCGACAATGCACTCTTCTTGTTATGATATTAAATATCTTCAACCCCGGTGAAACACCCGGCTGTGCACCATGCATTCCTCCACCTTATCCCAATTCAAGTCGAATCCGATGCCTGGCGTCTCTGGTACATCAATCAGACCATCATGCATCGTGACTTCCGGCAAGATAATATCTTCATCCCAATAATGGGCGGAAGGGGCCGTGTCGCCAGGCAGCGTAAAGCCCGGCAGGCTCGTGATGGCGATATTGTGTGCGCGTCCGACACCTGCTTCAAGCATACCGCCGCACCAGAGCGGAATTTTGTGCTCTGCACAAATATCGTGGATCTTTTTCGATTCCGTCAAACCGCCGACGCGCCCGATTTTTAAGTTAATGATCTTTGTACTGCCAAGTTCAATTGATTTTCTGGCGTCTTCTGCAGAATGAATGCTTTCGTCCAGACAGATCGGTGTTTCGATTTTTGCCTGCAGCTGTGCATGATCAATGATATCTCCGTGGGCAAGAGGCTGTTCAATCATCGATAGATTAAACTCGTCAAATCTTCGCAAGTGATCGATATCATTCAATGTATACGCGCAGTTCGCGTCAGCCATCAGCTGGATATTTGGATATTCGCTGCGGATTGCCTGCAAAATATCCAAATCTCTTCCCGGCATGACTTTGACTTTGATCCGTCGGAAACCCTGTGCCAGATAACCTTCCAGTTTTTGCAGTAACTTGGCTTCTGTCTCCTGAATGCCGACACTGACGCCGACTTCAATTTGTTTTTTCGTTCCGCCCAGTGCTGCAGCCAGCGAAAGATTCTGTTCTTTTGCGTATAAATCCCATACGGCTCCTTCAAGCGCCGCTTTTGCATTATAATTCCCTCTAAAGTGCTCAAAAACTTTTGAAACGTCATCAGGATGCTGAATATCTGATTTTAACAACAGCGGAACCAAGTAATCCTCGAGCATATGCCAGTTGGTCTTCACTGTTTCTTCATGGAACATCGGTGCGATGGACGCGACTGATTCACCGTATCCCGACTGCCCGCCCGCTGATTTTACTTCCACCAAAATAAAATCTTTATCCTGTTCTACTCCCACGCTCGTTTTAAAAGGATGCAGCATTCTCATCTTCATATATCGTAAAATAACTGTTTTAATTTCCATGTGAAATTCCCCGTTTCTCTAAAATATAGACATATCCTTCTTGAACCCCGGGGTGCTTAACTAGATCCGTCACGATCCACCCGTTTTCCAAATAATCCTCAAAGATTTCTCTGGTCTTTTCCCGCCAAATCATTGCTTCGTTAAAATCATGCTGTTTAAGTTCCTGGAAGTTTGCCGGAACCGGAACACCTACTAGCTGATCACCTTTCCGCCAGTGTGATTTCTCCGCAATTAAGAAACCATGACTGCAGCGTGTGTCGATCAGTAAGGGAATGGTATGTAAATCGGGAGAACTCGTCCTGGATGACTGTTCTTGAATCATCCATTCCACTGTGAAACGATCAGTCGGAATGCCGCCGTTTATCCCGCCGGTCATGTCGCCATAGGCATTTTCCGTATATGAAATAACTCTTGCCCGCAGTTTATGAAGATTTAAATTTGCATTGACTGTCTCCAGCGGATCGTACGTCCAAATAATACGGCTGTAGCCCAGTTTCAGCGCCGCCTGTTTTTGCTCGAGCTTTAATTGTTCGCCTATGCCTAATTTCCGGTAGTCAGAATGAATGCCCAGATTGTGAGAATACAGATACACATTTTGCCCGTCGAATCCCGGGAAGCTGTATTGGAAGCCAATCAACCGGTCTTCATCAAAAGCGCCGACAATCAGTCCGCCATTCTTCAGTGAAGCTGTCATATGACTGATCGGCACGGTATCATTTTCTCCCCAGATACCCGCTTCGAGTGCATGAACTTTGTGTAACTCGTCTATTGTTTCAATCAGGCGGATGGATATATTTATTACGTTTTTCACTGTTTATCTGCCTCCATTTCGCGATCTGCCCGTATGATCATCTCAGTCAAAATTTTTGTGCCGTAAATCAGAGCGTCAGTGTTGAAAGACATCTGCGGATGATGAAGCCCGGGCTTCAGGTCGCAGCCCAATCCTATCATTGTGGCCGCAATATGAGGTGTCTTCCATGTATAGAAATGAAAATCCTCAGCGCCTTGCGAGATGCACGGTCCTGCAGTATTTTCTTCTCCTAAAACAGAGCGGATTGCCTGCCGTGCAATACGGACTGCGGCCGCATTTTCGATGGCGGCAGGAGAGTAGCCCGCTGTTTCATAATCAATCTTTGTTTCCGTCAAAGCGGCTGTGCTTTTCAATAGATGAACTGCTTTTTCAAGCAGTGCCTCCATCGTTTCATTTGCTTCCGCACGGATGTCCAGTGTAAAACGAGCAGATGCCGGAACCGAGTTGCTCGTTTCCCCGCTGTGCAACTCCGTCATCTTAATAGAAAACTTCTTTCCGCCGGTCAGCCGGATTCGTTGCAGCGACTGTATCAGCATACTGGCCGCTTCAATCGGATTATTGCCTTCTTCCGGACGCGCAGCGTGGGCAGGTGTTCCTGTGATGACCCCTTTTATAGTAGAGGAGGAACCGTGAAGAATGACAGGGGCTGCCTGTCCAAACGGAACTTCTGTGTGAGGCCGGACATGAACTCCGCCCAGAAAAAGCACATCGTTCAATGCACCTTCCTCCATCATTTGCAGCGCACCTTCTGCAAGTTCTTCCGCAGGCTGAAAAATAAAGCGTATGGTATGGCTGAGCTGCATATCACTGTTTTTCAATGCTAAAGCGGTGTACAGCGCCATTGTGCTGTGCCCGTCGTGCCCGCATGAATGATTGGCTATTATTTCGCCGTTTACTTCCTGTACGAGCGCGTCCATATCGGCACGCAGCGCAATGACGCCTTCTTTCTCCCCGGGAATCTCCGCGATGAATCCATGATGTCCTGCAAAAGAGGTTACTTGAAGACCCGCCGATGAAAGTTTTTCCTGCAAATAACGGGACGTCCGCTGTTCCTCCCAGCTGGGCTCCGCCAGTTCATGAAGTTCTCGGTAGGTCTGCAGAATCTGTTCTTTGCAGTCTGTAATGAATTGAATAGGTTTATCCAATGAAGTAGCCTCCTTTATTCTGAAAATAACTGCTGCTCTGTGTATAAGTGTTCGAGTTGCTGCTGCCGTTTGGCTATACCCTCTGAATTATATATACGTATGCCGGCAAGCAGTGTATCGAGAAAGCTTATAATGGAAGCCATAGAATGGGTATCGGCGGCTTCATTATCCGAATTGCTGAATATCATATCTGCCAGCCGGCCAATTGGAGATAGGGTCCGGTCGGTGATACCGATCAGTTTAGCTCCTTGTCCTTTTACCATAGTTGCCGCTTGTAAAGTATCATTTCGATAGCGGGGAAAGGAAAAAATTACGGCAGTCGAGTTCACACCCAAATCGCAAACGTCCTCGGTCATAAAACCGGCGGGACTGGCAAGCACCACGTCGTTCCGCAGTTGTTTCAAGGAATAAAATAACCAATACGCTGCTGCATACGAACTGCCGAAACCGGCGATGTATACGCGATCCGATTGAATGAGCGTGTCCGCCATGGCCTGTACATCGCCTATATTCAACTGTTCCGCCGTGTGCTGCAGGATCATCTGCTCTTTTTCGAGGACCTGGTGCATGAAGTTACTGCTGTCATCCGGCTCATTCTTTGAAGAAAATCCTTCAGCGGCAGACTGCTTCGGCACAAGCCAATCATTCCGCAGTGCTTGCTGTAAATCAGAGTAACCGCTGAAACCAAGCGCGTAGGCGAGCCGAATGACTGTTGTTTCACTGACGCCGGCTTGCTTTCCGATTTGAAAAGCGGTTGACAGTGCTGCATTTTGCGGATGTTCAATATAAAAGGCAGCTACTTTTTGCTGGCCGGGAGATAAGGAAGAATAGTGCATTTTAATAGTTTCGTGCAAGGTTGTCATAAAGTCACCTGCCAATGAATGAAGTTTATCCTTCATTCATTTAAACATAGTGAATGTAAAACTTCAAATCATTCAATAAAAAAACCGGCAAGAGAATCCACTTAATCTCTTAGCCGGCCTTTTGAAAGGTGCCTGTGCGCCAAACTATCGTGTTAATTCGAACATTCATGTTTGTTCAAACAAACATAAATGTTTCGGTCTATCTATTTAATATAATAGGCACCCGTTTACTGAACCGTGCAAGAGAACTTTGTAATCTCCTGCACATAATTTTCATCAACTGTAATGCCCAATCCCGGAAGGCCGCTGAAATGAAGTATATCGTTGTCAAATATAGTCACTGCCACATCTTTTGTGAAATTCAGCGGTCCGACCATTTCATTAGACTTGATATTAGACTGCGCTTTTACCAGGTGGGCACCTGCCATCGTGCCGATAGCAGATTCCACCATAGAACCGAGCTGGCAAGGCATGCCGGCCGCTGCCGCCATACTGGTTACGGCCAGTGCCGGATAAATTCCACCGGCTTTCATCAGCTTGATATTGACGAGATCGGCCGCCCGAAGCTCAATAACTTGTAATAAATCAACTGTGTTGCCGGCGCCTTCATCGACCATAATCGGAACAGGGGAGACGGCTCGGATTTCGGCCAGCGATTTCAGGTCGTGCGCAGCAACGGGCTGTTCAAACCAGTCCACCTGACAATCTGCCGTTTCACGAATGATGTGCAAGGTCTCGTGGCGGTTCCATCCTTGGTTGGCGTCCACGCGCAGCTGGACCTCTTTTCCGATTGCCTGCCGGACTTGCCGGATGCGTTCGATATCTGTAGCTGCGTCAGTGCCGACTTTGATCTTAATGCTGCGGAATCCTTCTGCGACATAGCGGCGTGCATCTTCTGCCATATCAGCAGGCGGTTTAATGCTCAGCACTTGAGGAACTGTTATTTCCTCATGAGAACTGCCGCCGAGCAATTGATAAAGCGGCAAATTTGCTGCTTTACCCATGAGGTCATAAAGGGCGATATCGAGCGCGGCCTTAGCGGAAGGCGTCCCCAAAATCTTTTTCGCAAACTGTTGATGGATCTTGTCGATGGAAAAAGGACTTTCTCCAATTAATAACGGGGCAAGTTCTTTTTCAATGACATGATAGGTGCTTTCCCACGTCTCGCCTGTCACGTTCTGATCGGGCACTGCTTCGCCCCAGCCGTCAAATCCATTGTCTGTTTCTACTCGGACGAATATGGTTGGCATGTCTTCCAGCCGCACATAAGAAATGACAAAAGGTTCTTTAAGCGGCAGGCGCGCCGCAAATATATCGATTTTTTTAATAATCATAATGATTCTTCCTTAAACTGCTGTAAGATTTCAATGAAGACTCGAATGGCATCAGGAATCATCTCTTCATCAATATTGAATTTCGGGTGATGGTGTGGATAGGCACTGGTTTCGCTCGCCATTCCGACAAATAGATAGGCGCCTGGCTTCTCTTGTAAATAGTAAGCGAAATCCTCTCCGCCCATCGTGGGCTCAATGAGTTCCACTCTGTCCTTACCAAACGTATCGGTCAGCACTTGTTCGACAAAGCGCGCCTGCACTTCGTCATTGACGAGAGGGGGAGTCCCGACGATGAACTCCACTTGCGCAGCGGCCCCGAATGCCTGGCAAATCCCTTCTGACATTCGGACCATTTGCTGTTTGATCGTCGCGACAGCTTCCGGTGTTAGCGCCCGAATTGTACCGGTCAGCTTCGCGCTATTTGGAATGACGTTTGGTGAGCTGCCAGCTTCGACTTTGCCTACCGTAATGATCGCGGCATCCAACGGGTTCAGTTTTTGACTGATAATATTTTGAAATGCCTGAATGACATGTGTGGAAATATAGATCGGATCCACGGCTTCATGAGGTGCCGAACCGTGGCCGCCCGAGCCTGTGATCGTAATCTCAAAGTCGTCGATTGAAGCCATCATTGGTCCGTGTGTAATACCGAACAGGCCTTTTTTCATCCCTTGCCACAAATGAAGACCGAACACTGCGTCGACATCTGCTAAAACGCCTTGTGCCACCAGAGCCTGTGCACCGCTTGGAGTGATTTCTTCGGCAGACTGGAATAGCAGATAAACATTCGGCTGGACGGCGTCCCGATTGGCAGCCAGCCATTCCGCTACGGCCAGCAAGACTGCGGTATGTCCGTCATGCCCGCACATATGGGAGATGCCTGGACGTGTGGAAGCGTACGGCAGGTCTCCTTCTTCTTGGATCGGAAGCGCGTCGATATCTGCCCGCAGTGCGATAGTTTTCCCGCCGCTTGTTCCTTTAACGAAGCCGACAATACTCGGCAATGCATAATCCAGAATTTCAATTTCAAGCCCTTCAAGACGTTTCCGTATCATGTCACAAGTTTCGTATTCCTCACCTGAAAGCTCAGGATATTGATGTAAATGTCTTCTGTCCTGAATCGCCTGTTCAGCCAGGGATTCAATGGTTGGTTGATTAATCATGAAAATCCTCCTTCATTTCATTAGAAAGGTCCGTATTGAATAAATTGTGCAATTAGCAGTGCGATAATCGCGATGGTGACCTGGATCAGCATAAAAGGGAAGACCCATCTTACCCACTTAGTCCAGGAAATACCGACCATTGCGAGTCCTGCCATCAAGAAACTGACGGTAGGAAAAATAAGATTCGACATTCCGTCGCCAAGCTGGAATGCGAGTACAGCAGTTTGGCGCGTTACGTCTGTCATATCAGCCAGCGGAGCCATAATTGGCATCGTCAGCGCGGCTTGCCCGCTTCCGGAAGGCACCAGGAAATTCAGGCCTAATTGGAAGATGAACATGCCGACTGCATTGAGGGCAGCGGGAAGGACATCGAGTACACCGGCTGTATAATAAAGGATTGTATCTAATAACTGCGCATCCTTAAATGTCACTAAAATGGTCTGTGCCAGTCCGATAATTAAGGCGCCGCCGATTAATTGGCCGGCTCCGTGCACAAAGCTGTCTGCAATTTCAGAAGGGCGCAGTCTGCCGGCCAGTCCCATAAACACGCCGAACATGAGAAATAACCCTGCAATCTCTGTGATGTACCAGTCTAATTTAATGACGCCGAACATGAGAATGACGAAATTCAGCAAGAATATGAGCAATACCAGTTTATGCCGTGCAGCCATTGTGCCGGATAAACCGTCAAGTTTGTCCTGCTTGCCAGCCGGGTAGTTGCCGTAAAGCCCGATTGACGGATCTTTTTGTACTTTTCCTGCATAGCGGTACACATACCAGACGGCTGCTATGTAAAGGACGATAAATAAGACAATGCGGAAGAAAATGCCCGAGAACGTAGGCAGTCCCGCCAAATCCTGCGCAATCCCGACTGTGAAGGGGTTCATGACGGCAGATGAAAATCCGACAGAAGCGCCGAGTGTGACGATCGCAAAACCGGTAATTGCATCAAATCCCAGTGCGACAGCCAGCGGGGCCAATATTCCGATATAAACAATCGTTTCATCTGACATGCCCATTAACGATCCTGCACAGGCAAAGAAGAACATCAGGACAGGGATCACTAGTTTTCCGCGATGTGCCATTTTGACCGACAGCATCGTAATGAACGCATCCAATGCCCCGGTTGCAGTCAAAATTCCAAACGAACCTCCTACAATCAGTACGAAAAAGATGATCGAAGCGCCCAGCACCATCCCTGAATGAATATTACTGAAAATATCCAAGAACCCGGCCGATTGACCGTCAACGAATGAAAACTGATCAGGCAGAAGCGTTTCTCGGCCGTCCACTACTGTGCGTTCAAATTCGCCAGCAGGTATGACATAGGTCAGACCGGCGGATATAACAATAAGACAAAACAGAAGAACAAAGACATTGATCCCGCTTTTCTCTTTTTTCGGTGTATCACTTGATGATTTCAATGTGCTCACTCTCCAATTCCTGCAAGTTTAAAACAATGAATGCATAAATATAAATTTCTGTTTATTCATTGTATAAGAAACAGAGCAGGAGCGGAAATTAGAGTTTTCAATGGTTACTATTAGAGATCCTTACAGTTAGGGAAGTCAGTGAGAGACCTCCACATGTCGATGGTCAGATCTGTGAACGTACTGACCGTGCTGAAGCCTCTCAGATTTTCAGGATAAATCAGATAGGTAGGCATAGTATGTGAAAACCGGCTCAGTACTTTCAGTTCTTTACGGTGAAGTTCATTTTCAATAATCCGGTCGCTCAGCAATGCAATGCCTGCCTGCCCCATGACCGCTTGTTTAATAGCCTCTTCGCTTCCACATTCAACGATTGTTTTTGGGATACAGTGTATTTCATCCAGACAATTTTGGATGATATCCGTTAAGCCGTAGGTAATAAAAGGATGGGAATCAAACATATTTTGCAAGGGGCTGACGGCTGTCAACAGGGGATTGGCGACCAAAATCAATTCTTCTTCATCGATTAATTGCCTTTCAATCCCGGATTGATATAAATTTCCGGCCACAAAGCCGATATCTGCTTGATTGGAACTGACGAGCTTGAGTGTCTCTTCGCTATTACAGCAAATCAGCTTTAGATTTACATCTGGATATAACTTAATATAGGGACCGATAATATGAGATAAATAGCGTCCGCAGTAAAATTCAGGAGCGGCGATGATTAAGGTGCCTGCCGGCTTCTCCAGTTTTTTCAGCTCTCTTGTCAGGCTGTCCAGCGTCCCAAATAGACTTTCTGTATGACGCTTTACTATACTGCCTGCGGGCGTCAAATACATTTTCTTGCCGACCCGGTTCAGGAGGGTATGACCGAGCTCCATCTCCAGCGACTTTATTTGCTGACTGACCGTAGGCTGACTATAGTTCAGTATCCGGGCTGCTTTGGTGAAGTTTAGATGGGCGGAAACGATGTGAAATGTTTGTAAATGCCGTAAGTCCATCAAGTTCACTTCCTTCCATTAATGAAGACTTATATAAAGTATAGTGTGTAGGGTGCCAGTGCGCAAAATAATCAATGAATGTAAAACTTCAAACGGTTGCACACCAAATAATTTCCCGAGGTTTGGGCATAATAAAAAAACCAGCAAGGGAATAATGAATCTCTAAGCCGGCCTTTTGGGAGGTGCCTGTGTGCCAAACTATTGTGTTAATTCAAACATTCATGTTTGTTCAAATAAACATGAATGTTTCGTGCACAGGCACCCCAGCATGACTTCGTTTCTTCTACTGAAATTTATTTTTTTTATTAAAATATAATCAATGAAAGAACGTTGTCACCACAGTATTTCGGCTATCCTGCATACTAATTAAATTAAAGAAAATTTATTTTTTCATTTGATTTCTTAATTAATGGAGAGTATAGTGTAAAGCTGCTCGTGTAAACTATGGCAACAGGGGGAAATATGAAGAAAATATCAAATGTTTTTTACATTACAATAGGGTTAATCATTTTAGCAGTTGGATATGGTGTTATTGATCCTGAGCATTTTGAACAAATTACGAATTCAGGTAAAGCATTCGTGGCGTCTACATTCGGCTGGTATTATATGCTGCTCATGACGGCGCTCTTATTACTCAGTATTTTCATGATTTTCAGTCCGTACGGTAAAATCCGTCTCGGAAAGGATACAGATCGTCCGCAGTTCTCTACAATTACATGGATTGCCATGCTGTTCTCTGCTGGTATGGGAATTGGTTTAGTTTTCTATGGCGCTGCAGAACCCTTGTCCCATTACGCTGTCCCGGCAACTGAAGATCCATTTACAGCTGCTGCATTTAAAGAAGCTATGCGGAAAACATTTTTACATTATGGCCTTCACATCTGGGCACTGTATGGAATGGTCGCTTTGGCTTTGGCATACTTCCAGTTTAGAAAAGGTGAACCTGGTTTAATTTCAGCAACATTGAAGCCGATTTTCGGAGCGAAAATGAAAGGTCCTTGGGGGACAGTTATTGATGTGCTTGCTGTATTTGCAACTGCTTTTGGCGTAGCCACATCCCTCGGCTTCGGTGCTGTTCAAATTAACGCAGGTCTGGATTATTTATTCGGGTTTTCGATTGGCATCAAGTCACAATTTATCATCGTGACCGTTGTGACGTTCTTATTCATTGGATCTGCTTGGTCGGGACTGAATAAAGGAATTCGTTACTTATCAAATACCAATTTACTATTGGCAGTCGCGCTTTTAGGATTAATTTTAATATTAGGGCCCACACTGCTGATCCTGAATATGTTCACTGATTCAGTAGGCGGTTATTTTACACATCTTATTGATATGAGTATGGGTACAGCCCCGTTGAACGGAGAAAATCGGGGCTGGCTCGATGGCTGGACAATATTCTACTGGGCCTGGTGGATTTCTTGGTCCCCATTCGTCAGTATGTTTATTGCGCGTATTTCAAAAGGACGGACAATCCGTGAGTTTATGGCAGGCGTTCTGCTTGTCCCTTCATTCTTTGGTTTCATCTGGTTTGCTGCATTCGGTACGACAGCAATCGATATACAGAATGCAGGGAATGTAAACTTGGCGGCACTCGATATTGAGTTAGTCATATTCGAGATGTTTAATGAGCTTCCATTAGGAACAGTGATTTCATTATTCGCGATCCTTCTGGTAACTTCCTTCTTCATCACTTCCGCAGACTCGGCAACCTACGTACTCGGTATGCAGTCGACATACGGTTCTCTGACACCGCCAAACTCGGTGAAGGTCATCTGGGGTATTATTCAATCCTCTATTGCGCTGATTTTGCTTTCAGTAGGCGGACTGGCAGCCTTGCAGAACACCATAATTATTGCGGCCCTGCCGTTTTCGTTCGTCATCGTATTTATGATGTTCGCACTGTTTAAATCACTGAACCAAGAACTTGATTCTTAATAATAAAAGGAACATGCGATATGCGTGTTCCTTTTTTCGTTATTGATCAATCTAGCAGCGCCGCGGGTATAAAATCTTTTCGTTTTTGAAATACTTTTGACCGTTTTTGTATGACATGTTACGATCGAGTCACTATTTTACTTACTGGAGGCTGTTTAATGAACATCAACGAAAAACTTGAAGAGTTGGGGATTCAACTGCCGCCGCCCTCACGTCCTATGGCGAACTACGAAATGTCGGCGCGTATCGGCAATGCGCTGTATTCTTCAGGTGCAGGCTATATGAAGGACGGGAATCCGGCAATGACAGGAAAGCTTGGCGCCGATGTTTCGATGGATCAGGGTTATCAGGCTGCACGAGGGACTGCACTGCAGTTACTGAGTAATCTGCAGGATGAACTGGGCTCGCTTGATAAAATCAAAAGTTTCGTGAAAATTCTTGGCTTTGTTAATTCGACAGATGATTTCATTCGCCAGCCGGAAGTGATCAACGGTGCATCGGACGTCATTATTGAAGTGTTTGGTGATAAAGGAAAGCATGCCCGTTCTGCAATCGGGGTGAACACTTTGCCGTTTGATATACCCGTTGAAATTGAACTGATTGTTGAATTGGAAGACTGAAGCGAAAAACCAGCCAATTGTATCAGGCTGGTTTTCTGTTTTATAAAGCAATTGAGGGCGCTGGGTGGTAAAATAAAGGAAAGCATAGGGTAGTCCTAAAATAAAAAGGAACAGGTGTACAACATGAGTTTATTAACAGTAAAAAATATCAGCCACGGTTTCGGAGACCGGGCGATTTTTGACGATGTGTCATTCCGTTTATTGGCAGGAGAACATATCGGATTAGTGGGTGCGAACGGCGAAGGAAAGTCCACTTTCATGAATATTATCACGCATAAACTTGAACCGGATGCCGGTACAGTTGAATGGTCAAAGCGTGTGCGCATCGGGTATTTGGACCAGCATGCCGTACTGAAGCAGGGGATGTCCATCCGTGATGTACTGCGCACGGCGTTCCAGTATTTATACGATATGGAAACGGAGATGAATGAGCTCTTTGCCAAGATGGGTGAAGTGGAGCCTGATGAGCTGGAAAAACTGCTGGAAGAAACAGGGCAGCTGCAGGATGCTCTGGAGCAGAACGGCTTTTACATGATCGACGCAAAAGTGGAAGAGGTGGCGAATGGACTCGGTCTCAATGAATTCGGACTGGACCGCGATGTCCATGATCTCAGCGGCGGACAGCGGACAAAAGTATTGCTGGCAAAATTGCTGCTGGAGACGCCGGATATCTTACTTCTCGATGAGCCGACGAACTATCTGGATGTCGAACATATTGAATGGCTGCGCACTTATTTACAGGAATATCCCGGCGCGTTCATTTTGATTTCGCATGATATTCCCTTTTTGAACAGTGTCATTAATTTGATCTATCATATGGAAAATCAGCAGGTTAATCGCTATCCCGGTGATTACGATGAGTTTCTGCGTGTACATGAAATGAAGCAGCAGCAAGTGGAAGCGGCCTATAAGAAACAGCAGAAGGAAATTGCGAATCTAAAAGACTTTGTCGCACGAAATAAAGCCAACGCCGCGACTAGCCGAATGGCGATGTCTCGTCAGAAGAAGCTGGATAAAATGGACGTCATTGAAATGGATTCCGAGAAACCGAAACCGCATTTTGATTTCAAGACGGCACGGACGCCGGGTAAGTACTTATTCGAATCGACAGGCCTTGTCATCGGCTATGATGAGCCGCTTTCCCAGCCGCTTGATTTAACGATGGAACGCGGACAGAAAATCGCTTTATCAGGTGCAAACGGCATCGGTAAAACGACACTGCTGAAGAGTCTGCTGGGTGAAATTCCGGCATTGCAGGGCAAAGTAGAGCGTGGAGAGCATCTGTCGATTGGCTATTTTGAACAGGAAATGAAAACTGATTCAGACCGCACCTGTCTGGAAGAAATCTGGAGTGAGTTTCCGCACTTTGCGCAGTATGAAGTGCGAGCTGCGTTAGCACGTGTTGGATTAACAACGAAGCATATTGAAAGCAAAGTGAAAGTGCTGAGCGGGGGAGAGCGCGCGAAAGTACGTCTTTGCAAACTGGTGAATCAAGAGACAAACTTGCTGGTTCTCGATGAACCGACGAATCACTTGGATTACGATGCAAAAGAAGAATTAAAACGTGCGTTGAAAGAATATAAAGGCAGTATCTTGCTTATTTCCCATGAACCGGACTTTTATGAAGGCGTGGTCTCTACAATCTGGAACGGAGAAACATGGACAACGAAAATGTTCTAATTGACAATATTCTACAATGTTCCACGTGAAACGTTAAAAAACCCAACCGGATTTTATAAAATGCCGGTTGGGTTTTAAAATACAGAGATTCAGTCCCGCATTTCCAAATAAGAAAGTGATACTTTCAAATTTGCGTTGCGAACACGGATTTCATTGAGCAGGTCCTGATCTTTTGTATCAGTTTTACTGCGGATGGCAAACGTATAGAGAATCATCGTTCCTAAGTTTGTTGTCTCCACTTGCCGAAGCTGATAGGATTCTGTCTTGTCATTCAAGATGTCATCGAATAAGTCTTCGTGGTTCAAATTCTCCGGCACGGTAACTTTTAGAATTTGTGTATCTTTGCCTTTGCCGTAGTCAACTTTGTATAGGAGATAGAAAATCAGACTTGCGAATAATGTTAAGGCAATGGCAAGCGGGAATTGAAACAGCCCTGCAGTCATCCCGACGCACAGTCCGAAGAAAATATATGAAATATCCTTGGCGTTCGTTACAGCGCTCCTGAAACGGATAAGGGAGAATACGGCGAATAAACCAAAGGCAACTCCCGCATTATCACTCACGACATTCATAACAACTGACACGACGACGCTCATCATGATAATCGTATGAACAAACGCCTGTGAATAGCGCTCGCCGGTAAATGTAATCTGGTAAACCTTCGTAATAATTAAGCTGAGAACGGCGGCAAGCGCCATCGCAGAAATACTCATCCACATGGTCGGCGCGGCACCGTCTAATCCGTTAGATGAAAACAAGTTCGTGATCTGATCCATTTTCTATTCCTCCTATAATCGGTTCTTCCAATTCTTTTGGTTCAAAACAGCCGGCATGCGGCAATATATCACTGCTCAGCAGTTCGGTACTCGTGCAAAATTTTGAAGCGCTCCGCTGCTCACATTGCAGTTCCTGTAAGATGCGTGCGAGCCAAAGCGGCACGCTGTGATCGACTTTCACTTCTAGTACGACCAGATCGGGATCTATGAAGTGGTCTCCATATGGTCCGTTTTCAATATGCAGATCTTCCTTGCGGCACCTCAAATCGAAGTCGAATGTGATGCGCAGTTCGGAATCGGTCAGGCCGTGCAGCGCGTGCCGGCTGTACGATACAACCATTTCAGGACGCAAATGATAGAACTTACGGAAGTAATCAATCTCTTTCATGACCTGTGAATTGGATGTTTCGTAGTGATCCAGCCCAGCCTGTCCGTCTTCTTCTAAATAGCGGTAGGCTTCTCCGAGCGGCAAGAGCATGCGTCGTTTATTGACAACTTTCTTATGTTTTTGCTTCACTTCAAAGAATGCCGTGCTGTTGAGATCCGCGTCATCGTATACACGCAAGCGCAGTTTCTGCCGATATTTCAGCTTGTTTTTTGTCTCGAAATAAATGCCTTTTTCCGCATTGTCGAAGTATAGGCTGGTGACGGAATATTTCCCGTCCACGCCATTTTTATCATTGCGCATTTCGGGTTCGATCCTCTCCAAAAGCTCTCTGTATTGGCGGCGTGTGATTAAGTATTTCTGCTCTTTTCTGCTGAATATTTCAATCGCCATATTGACCTGCTCCTTCCAGTTTGATTCGATAGTCTAAGTATACGAAAAGAACATGAGCAGATAGAGAGGGAAAGATTAGAATTTGATGAGAAGAAGTAAATTCATCATGAAAGTGGGAGAGAGGTATTTCATCCAAATAGGCAAGGTGGAAGATATTTTAAGTCAGTTAATGTAAACGCTTACCTTTCTGCAAATTATAATAATTAAAACATTGACATTATTCTAATTTGCTATTATTCTATGTATACTTATTACTATATAAGTTGAATTAAACTTTTTACATCATAGGGAAGCTATGTTCTATCTACTCAGTTGATTGGAGTGCAAGGCGGCGACTCTGGGAGGATCAGCCCGACAGGTGATGACAACTTAGGGGAGCGAAGCGACCAAGTTGGCTCACCGCGGGCCCTCCAGAACGCGTCCGCCTGGAACGGAAATCAACGGTACTAGGTAATTTGAAGAATGCTTATTTATTAATTCAACTTATATAGTCAATTAGGTTTATCGAATAGGAGAATACATTATGCAATTTGATTGTCGGCCTGCAGGTGATTGTGCTGTTTTGATTTCATTTGAACAGAACGTTTCTGAGGACATAAATGAAAAAGTCATCCGATTAACCGAATGCATTCAGAAAGCAGAGATTCATGGGGCAGTGGAATTAGTTCCTGCCTTTGCCTCTTTGATGGTTTACTATAATCCTCTGCAAATCACTTTTAATGAATTGAGGGACCTCATCCAGTCCATAGATGTATCAGAGCCAAGCCGAATGAAAGTAGAGCGGACTGTGCATGAGATTC
Organism: Sporosarcina sp. NCCP-2331; assembly: GCF_023707945.1. Classification (NCBI taxonomy): domain Bacteria; kingdom Bacillati; phylum Bacillota; class Bacilli; order Caryophanales; family Caryophanaceae; genus Sporosarcina; species Sporosarcina sp. NCCP-2331. The sequence goes on along the minus strand of NZ_BRCD01000001.1, from coordinate 155,478 downwards.
CGGTATGGTATGGCGGCGAGGCAGGACCTGATCTGTCTTTTATAGCGGAGTATCACAATTTGACAGAAGATGAAGTTATACGGATCCATGCCAAAGAAACCTACCGCGTTTATATGATCGGTTTCGTCCCGGGATTTCCCTATTTGGGAGGATTGGATTCCAGAATACATACACCCCGATTAAAATCACCGAGATTGCAGACACCCGCAGGATCAGTCGGCATTGCCGGTCAGCAGACAGGTATTTATCCACTGAGTACACCGGGAGGCTGGAGAATCATTGGGAGAACTCCTGTACCGCTTTTCAGACCCGAACAGACTGAACGTCCTGTATTGATTTCCGCAGGAGACGCAATCCGCTTTATCCCTATTACAGAAGAGCAATATTCCTCATTACTGAATGAAAACACTCCGCAAAAAAAGGGAGGCAGCCCGATATAATGAAAAGCACGGCAGTATTGGAAGTAATAAAACCTGGAATGCTTACAACTATTCAGGATCTTGGCCGCTCAGGCTATCAGCAATATGGAATTGTAGTGTCAGGCGCAATGGACAAGTATGCCATGCGGATGGCTAATTTATTAACAGGCAATGAAGAAAATGCAGCTGTGCTGGAAATTACGCTGACAGGCCCCGTGTTTACCATTTTAGAAGACTGCAAGATCGCCATAACAGGCGGAAATCTATCTCCTTCCGCTGATGGGAAATCCATTCCTTTGTGGACTGAGATTGATTTGCCAAAGGGTACGGTTTTGAAATTTGGCCCAATTATAGATGGATGCAGAGCATATTTGGCAATTAGGGGAGGGTTTGATTCACCGCTTCTGATGGGCAGCCGCTCAACTTATCTGCGCGCAGAAATTGGCGGGTATAAAGGTAGAAAGCTGCAAAAAGGTGATGTACTCTATACATACGATTCTCCGACAGAAATGAAGAAAGGGTATCGAAAGAGTCTTCACAGTGAGCTGATTCCTGAGTACTCCAATGAAATTATACTGCGGGTCATCAAGGGACCGCAGTGGGATGCTTTTACGCCGGACAGTCAAGAGAAGTTCTTAGCGAGTACTTATGAAATATCTGCTCACTCGGACCGGATGGGCTATCGGCTGCAGGGTGAGCGCTTGGAAACCAACCTTACACAAGAGCAAATTACCGATCCTATTCCTAACGGTGCGATTCAAATACCGAGCAACGGCGAACCGATACTTTTATTAGCAGACAGGCAGACAACAGGCGGGTATCCCAAAATCGGCGTAGTCGTGACGGTCGACTTGTTTAAAATCGCGCAGGGAAAGCCCGGCGACCGTATATCCTTTGAAGCGATTGAAATAGAAGAAAGCCACCTCCTGCTGGCAGAACAGGAAAGCGCTTTCAATTTGCTGTCTGTTAGTAATCGGTGAGTTTACAATAAAAAGATTATAAAACTACGCGACTTTGAAGGAGGGACGAGGTAGTGCTGGATGGAATGTAGTGACAGTAAAATATATGAGGGGGAACTCAAAACATGAAAAAACAAATGACACTTGCAGCATCCGTATTATCTTTATTCTTAGTATTGGCGGGCTGCGGAAATGACAAAGCAGACGGCGACAAAGCCAGCGGAAGCGACGGCGGAAGTTCGGACAAGCCGGTCAGCTGGGTAGCCAACTCTGTATACCCGGAAAACAACCACAATGGCGAAGGACTGAAGGAATTTGCTGAAAAGCTGGATGAAGCAACAGACGGAAAAGTGAAATTGGAAGTACAGCTGGGTGGAGCTCTTGGCTATGAAGGACCTGAGCTTTTATCTGCTGTGCGTGACAACGCAGTACCGGTATCAGATATCTTAACGAGCGGTGTGGCGGGCGATGAGCCTTTATTCGAAATTGTTACATTGCCATTTTTAGTTCAAAGCTTTGATGAAGGAAAAGTTCTGAATGATATTGCACGTCCTTATTTTTACAAAATGGCGGAAGAAAAGTGGAACCAAAAGATTCTTTATATCGCTCCTTGGCCGGCTGCAGGTTTCTGGACAAAGAACGAAGTAAAGTCTTTGGCTGATATGAAAGGTTTGAAGATGCGCACGTATGACAAAAACGGAGCATTGGTAGTAGAAGCTGCTGGCGGAACACCTCACCCGCTGCCGTTCAGTGAAGTGTATTCTTCGTTATCTACCGGCGTAATTGATTCTGTATTGACGTCCACTCCGACTGGGGTAGATGCGAAGTTCTGGGAAGTTCTTGATTACTATGTACCTGCCAACGTAACAATGGCAACAAATTTTGTTTCTGTAAACTTGGACGAACTGAACAAGTTGGATAAGGAAACACAGGACAAAATCATTAATGCAGGCAAGGAAATGGAAGAGAAAATGTGGGAAATCGGTGCAAAGCTAGATAAAGAAATGGAAGCCATCGTTAATGAAAATGGCATCACGACGCTTGAGCCAAGCCAGGAGTTTATGGATAACTTAGCGGAAGTAACAGAAGATATCAGACAGGACTGGCTGAAGACTGCGCCGCCTGAAGCAAAGGAAATCATTGAAAAGTTCAATAAAGAAGTTGGACGTTAATCTGCTTCTTTGAATAGAGTAGAAAGCTCTTGGCGGATTATTCAAAAGAATGCCAAGAGCTTTCTATTGAAATTTGATGAATCTATTTTTTGCGGAAAGGGGATAGACAGCATGAGAAGATTTATACGGATCATCGATGCACTTTCTCAATTTTTTGGGATTCTTGCCGGTATATTTATCATGGCGGGTGTCGTGCTGGTAATGGGTGAGATTGTCGTTCGGAATTTATTCAATGGCACGCTCTATATTACTCAGGAATACACAGCGTATTTCATGGTGGCGATCACCTTTTTCGGTTTAGCCTATACACTTAAAGATAAGGGTCATATCAGACTGGAGTTTTTATACAGGGTAGTGAAGACTGGAAAATCCCGTGCCATGCTAGAGATTTATGCGTTAGTGGTCGGACTCATCTTATTTATTATTATCACCTATGCAACAACGAATTACTTTTTAGATGCTGTTACAACTGGCAAACGTTCTATGCAGATCTCCAAAACGATGCTTGCCATACCACAATTTGCTATGCCTTTTGGTTCTTTACTTATTTCACTTCAGTTTGTCGCGGAAATCTTTAAATGTATCTTGCAGATTAAAAATAAAGATTACGGCGAACAGCATGAAGAAGAAATTGATATACTGGGCCGTTAACAATAGCATTTATTGAGATGAAGGGGGACTAGCCTTGAGTTTAGCCGTTGTATCAATCACATTAATAGGTCTCTTAGTCCTATTCTTAGGAAGTACCATATGGGTGGGCGTCTCGCTGTTTCTTGTGGGAATTGGCGGTTTGATGTTCTTTACGAGCAGCCCTCCGATGACCATCATGAACAATATCCTTTGGAACAACACCAATAGCTCCACTATGCTTGCGTTGCCATTATTCATTTTGATGGGTGAAATTTTATTTCGCAGTAAAATCTCTGAGAATTTGTTCAAAGGACTGACGCCTTGGATCAGTTTTCTGCCGGGCCGCCTGATTCATGTTAATATCGCGGCAAGCAGTCTGTTTGCGGCAGTGAGCGGATCTTCTGCAGCTACGACTGCAACTGTCGGAAAGATCACATTGCCTGAGTTATCGAAACGCAATTACGACCGTTCCCTGAGTTTGGGATCACTTGCCGGGGCGGGAACGCTTGGCTTTCTGATTCCTCCAAGCATGATGATGATCGTCTATGGAATTGTTGCGGATGTCAGTATCGGGAAACTGTTTATCGCAGGAATTGTCCCTGGAATTATCCTGGCGGCCGGATTGAGCGGCTATATCATTATCAGATGCCTAATTAATCCAAGTCTTGCAGTGGGGGACGAGAAATATTCCTGGGCGTACCGGTTCCAGACATTGCCTTTGATTTTGCCGGTCATTGTACTGATCGTGCTTGTATTGGGAAGTATCTATTCCGGTTGGGCGACGCCGACCGAAGCAGCATCCGTGGGTGTTGCCGGATCTTTGGTCTTTGCCTTATTCTCGCGGACGTTAACAATCAGCATTTTCAAGGAAGTCCTGCTGGCAACGGTGAAAACGAGTACGATGATCATGCTGATTGTCGCGGGAGCTTCTTATCTGTCAGTCGTTGTAGGCTACTTGAATATGCCGGCCAAGTTGACGGCGTTTATCTCAGAGATGGGATTATCGAGCTATATGCTGATTGTCATTTTAACAATTATGTACATTATTTTAGGCTGTTTACTGGACGGTTTTTCAATGATTGTGATGACTATGCCGCTGGCGTTGCCATTAATTGTTGCGGCCGGCTTTGACCCGTTGTGGTTCGGTATTTATCTGATCTTTATGATCGAAGTAGCACAAATTACGCCGCCGGTCGGATTTAACTTGTTTGTGATTAACGGGATGGTGGAAGAGGACATATTAACAATCGCAAAATATGCCCTGCCTTCTTTCTTGATCATTCTGCTGATCGTAGCTGTTGTGACCGTCTTCCCGGAAATTATTTTATGGCTGCCAAATAAAATGTAGAGGTGAAGAATGAATGGTGAAAGTAGATTTGAATTGTGATTTGGGAGAGAGTTTCGGAAATTTCAAAGTAGGAAATGACGAGGTGGTCCTGCAATATGTAACATCCGTCAACGTGGCATGCGGCTTTCATGCCGGTGATCCTATTGTGATGCAGAAGACAGTAGAAATGGCGCTGGATAATAACGTGGCAATCGGCGCGCACCCGGGCTTTCCGGATTTATTGGGCTTCGGGCGCAGACAGATGTTCATCACTCCTGCTGAAGCAAAGGCCTATGTACTGTATCAAGTGAGTGCGCTGAATGGTTTTGTGAAAGCGGCAGGCGGCACATTGCAGCATGTCAAACCACATGGTGCATTTTACAATATGGCGGCCAAGGATTATGAGCTGGCACGGGGGATTGCAGAAGGCGTGCATGCAGTGAATCCCGACTTAATTCTCATGGGACTTGCAGGTGGAGAATTAATCCGGGCGGGGAAGGAAGTCGGGCTGCAGACAGCGTGTGAAGTGTTCGGCGACCGCCGGTATACGTCTGACGGCAAGTTGATGGACCGCAGCGTCGAAGGCTCCGTGATTCATGACAAGCAGGCAGCAGCCGATCAGATACTGGATATGGTTCTGCATGGCAAAGTGCGCACGCTCGACGACGAAGAAGTCCGCGTCGAAGCAGACAGCATCTGCGTCCACGGCGATAATTATGAAGCGGTGGAGCTGGTGAAGGAAATCAGAAGATCGCTGACTGAAAAGGGCGTTGAACTGAAGGCACTGCGCTAAGCAGAATGAAAAAAAGGACCATCCAGCACTAGCCAAGGTGGTCCTTCTTTTTATTGTGATTGAAGAAAACAGAGAATGGTGCAGTGAATAGCAGTTTTGGTTCGTTCGTTAAGCTGTTTGGTGCGGTGAAGCAGCCTAAACGCGCGTTTGCGGCGATGTTTGGCTCGTTTCCAGCCGTTTTTGGCGCGGTGACGGACGACTTTCGCGCCCCAACCCTTTCATTCAGCCGCAAATCCTACTTCTTCAACAATAAATAGCAGAAATAAGGTGCCCCGATCAGCGAAACGATGATGCCGGCGGGAATGCCGTCCGGCTCTAAAATATTCCGCCCGATCGTATCCGCCAACAGCAGCAAAAAACTGCCGATCAGAATGGCGATCGGTAAATTCATGCGGTGGCGCGGACCAATGAGGGACTTCGCGATATGAGGCGCCATCAGGCCAACAAACGCAATGCCACCGGTAACCGATACGGCAGAAGCAGCCAGTGCCACTGCAGTCAGCAGCAAAACCAGGCGCTCGCGCTCTACCGACACCCCGACTCCTGTGGCCAGCGATTCATTCAGCCCTAAAAGATCTAATCGATGGGCTTTATACAAAGCAAAAGGTATCAGTACCAGCAGCCAAGGCAACAGAGCCCAGATAAACGGCCAGTCAGTACCCCAAATATTACCGGCTATCCACCTGGAAATGAAATCAACCTTTTCCCGTTCAGCCGATGAAATAATGACAACCATGATCCCCGAAAGAGCCATAGAAAATCCAATCCCAACGAGTACAAGCCGCATAGGCTGCAGTCCGGTTTTTCGGCTATACGCAAACAGATAAATGAGGATGGACGTCACCAGTGCTCCTGCAAATCCTGCCAGAGGCAATAGCAGTGAGAATAAACCGGCTTCAATCGGAATGAAAAGGAAAAATAGGGCGATTGCCACACCGGCACCTGAATTAATTCCGATAATTCCGGGATCAGCCAGATCATTTCGTGTAATTCCTTGTAAAATAGCTCCGGATAGCGCAAGTGCAGCGCCAGCCAGAAGTGTAATAAGTATTCGCGGAAGCCGAATGGAAAACAGGACGAATTCTTCTTTGAACGTTCCCTGGCCTAAAAACACAGGGATGATTCGGTTCCATTCGATCGATGCATAGCCAAGTCCCATCGCAACAGCGCTCAGCAGCAGTATTAAAACAACTAAGCAGCCAACCAGAAGACGCTGTTTTTTTCGTATACGGGGAAGAATCATGAGAATGCGCGGCCTCCTTTACGGACGATCACCAAGAAGAATGGCAGTCCGATCACAGCAATGAGTGCGGCTACCGGCGTTTCAAACGGCGCCTGCAGCGTCCTGCCGAGTATATCCGCCAGCAGCATGAAGCTCCCGCCGATGACGGCCGACACAGGAATGATGAACCGGTAATCTGTACCGACGATGGCCCTCACAATATGAGGAATCATTAAGCCAACGAACGCCAGATTACCGACTAACGCCACAGCGGACCCTGCCAATAAAATAATGACAACGAAAAGAATCGCCTTAACTTTGAAAGTATTTTGTCCAAGCCCGATTGCCACTTCTTCATTTAGACTCAGCAAAGTCAGCTGGCGGGACAGCAGAACAGCGATGAATATTCCTGCCAGAATGACAGGAACGATTATTTGCAGCTGTCCCCATGTCGTGCCGATGACTCCGCCTGCCGTCCACATGGAAACATTTTTAGAGATTTTAAAATACAGTCCGACTCCTTCTGCAATCGCAAAAAGAAAAGTGGATATGGCAGCACCTGCCAGAACGAGACGAATTGGCGCAAATCCTCCGCGTTTGGCAGAGGCGATGCCGAAAACCAGAAGAGCACCGGCAGCTGATCCAATGAAACAGGCAATCATAATTCCGAAATAATTAACACCGGGCAGTAATGCGAGAGTGATCGCCAAAGCGGCATTGGCTCCGGCAGTCAGCCCGAGCAGCCCTGGATCTGCAAGTGGATTCCGGGTCATGCCCTGCATGATAGCCCCTGAAACTGCCAGTGCGGCGCCGACAGCCAGCGCGCCGATTTCCCGCGGCATGCGGATCTCCTTTAAAATCATCGCACTGGATTCCTTGCTGCTCGTAAATGACAGCCGTACATCGCGCCATGAAGTGTGAGCGGCGCCAAGCTTCATGGCAAGCATGAAGATAGCCAATAAAAGCAGCATACTGGCCAGCAGTTTTATGCTTAAAGGGATTGTTATTTTTCGCTGTTCTTTCATTTGCTCCGCTCCTTGCCTTTTCCGTTCATTAGAAAAGGATCCTCACTTCCGATGGGAGGGGGATCCGTTTTCGATTATTATTTCGTGCCTAAAAAGTGCTCTTTAAAGAATCCAAGCTGGTAGTCCAGTGTCAGCGGATCGTTGAAATAGAATTCATCTCCGTTGGCTACAAATACGCGATCATTCTTCACTGCAGGAATATTTTTATAGGTTTCTGTTTCCATGAAGGAATTATCCGCTGCATCGAACATACTCAAGATCATATAATCTCCCGCAAACTCAGGAAGCACTTCAGAGGACAGTGCGTAATAGCCCGGTTCCATCGCCGCTTCTTTTACTTTCTCAGGCATAGCCAGTTTCATTTCCTGATAAAGAATTTCTGTGCCGCGGCCCCAGCTGTCACCGTAAACATATAAGTCTTTATCAAACTTTTCGACAACAGAAACCGTAGCATCTTCACCGATTTTTTCCTTGATCTCTTTACCTGCATCCTGTGCACGCTGTTTGAAGTCTTCTACCCATTTCGTTGCTTCTTCTTCTTTGTTCAGCAATTTTCCGATTTCAATATGCTGTGTCAGATAATCAAAATTGCCGTATGTATACGTCACAGTCGGCGCAATTTCTTTCATTTTGTCAATGTTTTTAGTGGTATTGAACCCGATAATCAAATCTGGTTCAAGCTCGATGATTTTCTCGATATTTTCCTCGGATACCTCTTCCACATCTTGTAATGCAGACTCAAAACGGGGATTTGACTTCGACCATGAATCGACGCCGACCAAGTTGACACCCAGTGACATGACGTTACCGGCAAAACTTGCCAGTACAACAACTCTCTGAGGATCAGCAGGAACTTCCACCGGGCCTTCTTCAGATTCGTACGTAATCGTACCGCTTTTTCCTTCGTCCTCTTTCGGTGCAGATTCAGTCGACTTGTCTTCCTGCTTATTTCCGCAGGCTCCTAACACCAATGCCATCAGCAACAGTGCCGGCAATATAAACTTTTTCATCATTCATTGTCCCCTTTATATAGATCATATGTAATACATAATGGTTTTCCGGTTCTCGGATCCGTTCCAATCTCTGCGTCAATCCGGAACACTTCACGCAAAATATCCGGCTGGATGACATCCGCACATTGTCCTGCACGGACAATTGTCCCGTCTTTCATTGCGATAATGAAATCGGCAAAACGAGCGGCCTGATTCAAATCATGCAATACCATCACAATTGTACGTTGCTGTTCTTTGTTCAATTTTTGGAGAAGTTCCAGTACTTCGAGCTGATGCGCCATATCCAGATAGGTTGTCGGTTCGTCGAGAAAGATAATATCTGTTTCCTGTGCGAGAGCCATCGCAATCCAGACCCGCTGCCGCTGACCGCCTGACAGTGCATCGACTTCACGGTATTTGAAACCGCTTGTATTTGTCACATCGAGCGCCCAGTCAATGACTTCAATATCATGTGCCGTCAGACGTCCCATCGCATTTTGATAGGGGAATCTGCCGTAAGACACCAGTTCACCGACTGTCAAACCGCTTGCGGCTTCCTGTGTCTGCGGAAGAATCGCCATTTTGCGTGCCAGCTTTTTCGTATGCTGTTTCGCAATATCCCCGCCGTCAAGTACGACTTTGCCGGATTGATGAGGGATCAGACGTGTGACCGCTTTTAGAAAGGTGGACTTCCCGCAGCCATTTGCACCAATAATTGCAGTTATCTGCTGATCCGGTATCTGTACGGATAGATCCTTGACAATGATCCGGTCATCATATGCAATTTGTAAATTTTCTGTGTATAAGCGCACCATTTCCTGAATTCCAGCCTTTCCCGCAAGATAATCGTTGATAATGATTCTCATTTTCAGTACAATGAAAACTATAATTCGAAACGCTGTCATTGTCAAATACTTTTTAAAGGGGAAATTACTGTGGAAAGAAAAAATATCTTGGACATTACCATCATTGGCGGGGGACCTGCGGGACTGTACTCTGCCTTTTACAGCGGTCTGCGGGAAATGAAAGCGAAAATTATTGAATATCAGCCGCAGCTCGGCGGGAAAATTCATGTCTATCCAGAAAAAATGATCTGGGATATTGGAGGCGTTACACCGGCACCCGGTGCGCAGGTAATCGAGCGGCTGGTAACACAGGGGCTGACTTTTAACCCGGAAGTCGTGCTGAATGAGAAAATCACCCAGATAGAAAAGTCAGAGGAAGGATATTTCATTTTGCAGGCGGCTTCAGGAACCATTCATTACAGTAAAACGATTATTTTGGCGACAGGTACGGGAATTTTGAATCCGCAAAAGATTGAGGTTGAAGGGGCAGAGCGGTTTGAAGTGACTAACTTGAATTATACAGTGAAGTCATTGGGCCGTTTCAAAGGAAAGACGGTCCTGATTTCAGGCGGAGGAAATGCAGCAATCGACTGGGCCAATGAACTGCAGCCGATTGCTGAGAAGGTTTATTTAACGTATCGCAAAGATAATTTGAATGGGCATGAAGCGCAGGTGAGGCAGTTGCTCGAAAGTGGAGTGGAATGCCATTTCAATACGAATATTTCCCGTTTCATTGCTTCGGACGATCATAGCAGAATTGAGAAAGTGGAGCTTCAGCACAATGAAGACGGTTCTCATATAGCGGTCAACGTTGACGAAGTAATCATCAATCACGGCTATGAGCGGGATACTTCCTTGATCGGTGACCAGCAGCTCGGCATTCAATTGAACGAGCATCAGCAAATTGCCGGTACTTGCAAGAGTGCGACATCGGTTGACGGCATGTTTGCGGCGGGTGACGTATTGAGTCATGAAAGTAAAGTCCACTTAATTGCAGGTGCATTCCAGGACGCTGCAAATGCGGTGAACTGCGCAAAAACCTATATAGACCCGCAGGCCAATGAAAACGGAATGGTTTCTTCGCATAACGAGCTGTTTAAAGAGAAAAACCGTGAATTAATCAAGCAGCTTATTTGAAGTATTAAAGCGAATTCTGAAGCCAGCGGGACAGCAGCCGGTTAAACGCGTCAGGCTGTGCGACAGGGAATCCGTGCCCCATATCTGATATTAAAATAGATTGAGAACCAGGCAGCCGGGAGAGCAGTGCCGCCGATTCTTTCACCTGCCGGGTTTCTTTCGTGCCGACAGTTGCCAGAAGACGTGTAGTGCTGCCTGCCAGGTTTTCCGGCAATGAGTAAGCAAGGTTTTCCTGCAGCATTTCCGTCAATGTCCCGCTTTTCATTTTCTTACTGGTTGCATAATATGATTCAAAGTACTCTTCATTTACATACAGCTGCCGCGCCTGAATCCTGGCGAACTGACGGTTTTTTATAAGCGGATAAGTCAGTCTGATCATCGGTTTGATGAAAGGGACAGCGTACTTCATTGGTTTTACTAATGCACTGTTGATCATGGCAGAATGAAAGAAATCCGGTGCCAGATGGATCATTTCCAGACAGACTTGTGCGCCGATGGAAAATCCTGCTATATGTATGGGTTTGCCAAAGTCTTTTTGCGCAAGCAGTGCCAGCATCTCCTCGGCATTTTCACGGATTGAAAACCCGCTGTCTCCGCTGCGGGCACCATGTCCTTGAAGTGTGGGCACCAAAATATGAAAATCCACGCTGAAATAGGGGATTTGCTGCTGCCACATCCATGCGCCCACACCTCCGCCATGAATGAACAGCAAGATTTCACCTGCTGTATTGCCGTATTCTTCATAGATCATTCTGCTGTCATCCTTTCCATCAGACTGTCTGAAGTTTTTCCATGCGTGCAGCCAATTTCTTCTGCCATTCTGCTGCTAATGCGTCGACTGCTGTGATTTTTTTCATCGCTTCCAAATCACGTGTGCCTCTAAAATAGATTTCATTTGCATAGAGAATCGAAACTGCATGAGGATCGCGTTCCAGAAGGGTAATCATTGAATCGGAGCATACGATGCCTTCTTTCAATGTCCGGCATAAATAGCCGGTGAATCCTGTATCAATCAGTTTCTTCATAAGATCTGGCAGGCCTGTCCGCATATTGATCGTGCTGCAGGGTACCCGTCCCTGTGTGACTTGGATGACGGCATCGCCCACTTGGAAGATATCTCCGATGCACACATCTTCTTCGAGCATTCCGGACACCGTTAAGTTTTCTCCGAACGTGGAAGAGGGCAATGTGCAGGCAAATTCCTTTTCCCAGTAAGCATAATGTTCAAAAGGATAGATACATACCGCACGATCAGGTCCGCCGTGGTGCTTCGTGTCCGCAATCCCGTCTCCCTGGAATCCGTCTGCAGAAAGAAACGCTTCTTCCGATGATTGCTTGCAAATTGCACTGACATATTCTTTTCCTTGCACAGTCTTCAGACTGCTCGGCATTCCGATGGATAAGGTTCGTAATTCAATTCTGGTTTTCAATAAAACTCCTTCTTTCTATCCGTTTGTTGCTGCTATTATACATGAGGCCCGAGCTATGAAGGAAGCACAATCGTCCCGTATTTACTATGTACATTGCACGAAAGTATTTTGTAACAGCAGAATGAAGCCGGTTTGATCATTAAAGCCACTTTATTGCTCATTAAACTGTGCAACCGCTCATTCGCAGTCCGCGACCGCGCATTCACAGCGTCTGAGTGATCATAAACACTTGCCAAGCGCTCATAACAGCCATTCAACCGCTCATTGAAATTCCTTCTGCCCGAAGAATCAGGTGTGGCCAGAGATTCGACTTCGAGTATTTTACATGAAACACGCACAGAACAGTCGAAACCGAATATACTAGAAATGAAAGATAGGCTATCGCATGGATAGCCTATTTTTCTTACAGAATGTCCAGTTGAGCAACAAGTGCAACCAAAACCTGAAGCAATAGCTGCAATGAAATCGCTACATCTGTGTCTACTGTGGTTACTTCAATATCACGGCTATTGACAATAATCAGTCTCTGCCGGTTTGTCTGGCGAATTTGAGATCTTTCCAACAACTCTGCTGTAACTCTTTCTGCGCGTGAACTGTCAGCGATAGAAATGTTGACAACAATTGCAATGGCAACCTGAAGCGCTGCCTGCAAAGATACGGCAACCTGGGTATCGGTCGTACTGACACGGATATTGCAGGAATCCCGAATGACAATCAGTTCATTAGACAGCTGGTCAATTTCTGAAGAAACTTCTGCGTCAGCCCCTGTATTGTTGTCGTTATCCCCGGAACAAGGGTTGCAGGGGTGCTGTGCAGAAGAATCCAATGCAGACCACTGTTCTTCATCATGTGAATAGTAACTCATAGCTTCATCCCTCCTCTCTCTTACTAGTAAATGCGCAGGAAACCGTTTGAACTGAACGAATTGACCATTAGTTGTTCTCTTTATTTTCATTCGGGTTTTCGCTGCTCTCCTTCTTTTTGGATTTTTTCAGAAATGCCTCTCTGAGCGGATTGACGTCAGACTTCACCGCCTCTGATTCGGCAGTATCCGCCTCAAATGTTGTTTTTGTCTGCAAAAAGTCCTCTACTTGTGTCTTGAGTTGTTCGACGGTCTTCTTCAGGCTTTCTCTCTGCTCGTCGGAAATCCGTCCTTTTGCCTCTTCCGTATTAATCTGGTTTTTTCTAAATAAGTCTGCAATAAAAATTTCCATTAGCTGGCCGGATAATCCGTATAAGTTTTCTCTATGGCTCTTTTCTTCCAATTAATTCACCTCCTATTTCCTATATATATTCAGAATGAAAAGGAACGTCAGGGCGTCTGGCTGCCATATACATATTCCGTGTCTAAACAAAAAGAGCAGCCGAGGGAATAACTCCCTCAACTGCTCTTTCATTTGTGAATATTAGATCGCCACTGCAATCAGCCAGAAAATATGCAGACAGATCACAGTGACATATAGAAACAAGGCGCTCGTTAGCCCGATTCGCAGGAATATTCCCGTTTTGCCGGCTGTCACGAGATACAGCAGCAGAAGCGGCAATCCGATTTTGACCGTGTAATACAGCACAATGCTTTTCTCATACATAAATGAAACGAGCAGATTGGCTTCTTGGATGTGTCCTGCGCGCAATCCATAATCAGTGAAGACAGCATCTAATAAACATAAGCAGGCTAATAGGAAGCTCGCGTTCAATAGGCGGCTTCGTTCGAGCGGCAAGTCTTTTGAGGCATCCATAATCTCCACTCCCAATCAGTATAGTAAATAGATAGGATGAGCAAAAAGTGTATATTTTATTCATATAAATTTCGGATCTTCACCAAAACATGTGCTTGACAGTTTACTTGATGAGCAGTTTGAGATTTTTCGTGATTGCGCAGTATAGAGGAGGTGGAAGGATACCGTTTCCCTGCGTTCCAGGCGGACGCGTGTCCTGCGGGCCCTCGGTGAGCCAAGCGAACAGCGAAGGGTTCGCTTTGCCGTATTTTTGCGCTCTTTGCAAAAATTAAGGCAATACAGAGTTCCTTCTGCACGCTATTTTCGTTCGCTCCCTTTAGTTGTCTCATCCTAGCGGGCTGAACCTCCCGGAGTCGCCTAAAACCAGTGCTCCTAACGCTACGCTTTTACTCGCAAAAGCCGTTCTACGTGACGGCTTTCACTCCGGTACACTAGGCTGGTTTTTCAGGACTTTTTATGTGAGTAGGTAGTAGTATGAGCATACTGTTTGAGACTATAACGATAGAAGTTTCTGCATGATAGTGGATAAAAAAATGTGCAGCCCTTGTACTGCGCATTTTTTTATATTGCATTTAATTAGCAAAGAATGTATAGTACATTACAACAGTAATGCACTGAGTAACCAGAAAGGCGGTGAAGCTCTTGCTGGAGATGGATGGCGAAAAACCGATTTACATACAAATTGCGGAATGGCTGGAAAATGAAATCATTGACGGAACACTGGAAGCGGACGACAAAATGCATTCGCAGTACCAGCTGGCAGAGCTGTTCAATATAAATCCCGCAACTGCCGGGAAGGGGCTGACGATTTTGCTTGATGCAGATTTGATTTATAAAAAGAGGGGTCTCGGGACATTTGTTGCCGCCGATGCACGGGAAAAGCTGCTGGCGAAACGGAAAGACCATACATTGCGCCGCCTGATTCGGGAACTGTTGGACGAAGCGAGATTATTAGGCATAGAAGACGAGGAACTGTTCCGGTTCATTCAGACCGAGCGAAAGGAGAGATTGTAATGCCGGCAATTTCAATGAAAAATGTAACGAAAAAGTACCGCTCACTGACTATACTGGACCAAGTCAGCCTGAATATTCGGCAAAACGTCATAACAGGCGTAGTCGGACGAAATGGAGCGGGCAAGACGACATTAATGAAGATGATTGCAGGATACACGAAAGAAACGGGAGGCGAGCTGCGAGTTTTCGGGGAGCGTCCGTTCAACAGTCTCTCGGTTTCGTCAAATATGATTTTCATAGATGACATGATGAATTTCCCGGATGCACTGACACTGGGCGATATTTTAATAGAGTGCGAGCGCTTCTATGCTAATTGGGACGGTGAATTGGCAAAACGGCTGCTGGAATACTTTTATTTGCCGCTGACGTTGAAGCATCGGATTTTATCGAAAGGTAAGCGGAGCACATTCAATGCGGTAGTTGGAATTGCCGCGCGGTGTCCGCTGACGATGTTCGATGAGCCGATCACCGGGATGGATTCGGCTGCACGCCGGGATTTCTACCGCGCGTTGCTGAAGGATTATATTGCGCATCCGCGGACAATTTTATTATCGAGCCATCATGTAGAGGAAATGGAAGACTTGTTGGAGGATGTGCTGCTGATTGACGGAAAAGGGGTAGGCTTTCACGGTCCGATCATTGAGCTGCAAGAGAAGTTTTTGTCACTGCAGGGGAAATTGGACATGCTGGAAGCCCATGCGAACCGCCACGCAGTCATTCACCGATCAACAGCCGGTCCACTGACGGAATGGATTGTGGATAATGAGCATACCGAATCGGAAATTGACGAACTGAAGCAGGCAGGCATCCGAGTCACGCCGGTTTCAGCGAGTAATGCCTATTTAGCAATGACCGGACAGACGAGAGGAGGGGTCGATGATGTTTTCAACGCAATGGAGCGTGCATGAGCTGGCGAAGCGTCAGTTTTTATTCAAACTGAATGCCAACGGACCGGCGTTTTCGATGCTGATCGTGCTGCAGATTATCGCGACCGTTTTTCTCGGCGGGGCATCGACTTCGACGTCAGACTATGGAAGTGAGCCGTTCAGCTTAAGCTATACGACCGTATCGAATGACGGACAGGTCGGCCTGACGCTGTTTTGGGCATTGATTGTCGGGTTTTTGCTGACTTCAGCTGCTCAGCGCAATGAATCCTTTGTCTTTGTGACGAACCGGCTGACCTTTCAGCTGGCAAATTTCTATTTTTTCTGTACGGCTGCACTGCTTGGCGGCGTGACGACCGTGATGCTCGGCTCCGTGATGAAAATTATTACACTGGCAGGCGGCCATGCGGTCATTGAAACGGCAGGACTGTTTTCCGCTCCGCTGGAATTTTTCTTGCAAATTTTCGTCATGGCGTCCTATACACTGCTGCTCATGCTGGTCGGTTATACGCTCGGCACTTTCGTTCAATACAGCCGTATTTTCATCATGCTGTTCGCGCTGATGTGGATTGGCTTCATGCAGTTTTCATTCTTTATGCTGGGCACTGATACAGACAGTCTGCTGCAGTTTTACTATGCGGAGCCTTCTGTCTGGCTGTTTGCCTTAAAAGTACTGCTGTCTGCAGCGGCCCTGTTTGGTATAAGCTTTTGGGTGACGAATCGATTGGAGGTGCGGAACCCATGATGATCTTTGCCATAGTTACGCCTATCTTGTTAGTCTTGGGCTTACTTACTATCATGATGACCGTGAAAAACATGGGACGTATCCAAATTAAAAAGAACGTCCACCGCAAGCTGATCATCGGTTATCTGATCCTGCTGTTTATCGGGGTCATCACAGCAGAAATCATGACTTCTATGAATGATCAGGAACCACCGCCGAAGATGCCAGAAAATGCTGCACAATTTGATCTGCGGTCTGCTATTGAGCAGGACGCGGCGATTCCTGAAAGACTTGTGGCAGCGAGAAGGACACATGAAGTGGACGGGACATTTGCGATTCCTGACTTATACAACGGAGCCTACATTCTGATCGAACGAACGCCCGGTGAAAGCAATATTATCGAAGAAACCGTTTTTAAGCCGGAGCTGTACGCAGGTTTTGACGTGTCAGACGGCTCATACTTTGATTTGACCGGTCAGCTGCAGATCGAACTGCCGGTATGGGACAGCCGCTCGATGCGTATTCCGAAACAGCCGGTAAATAAAATCCGCTACTCAATTTATCATGACTCGAATATGCTGACTCAATTCGGCAGCTCGCCCAGTACAAGCACAGGGATGGTATCGGGCACCGTGTCAGGGATGATGACAATCCATTTACGCATTCCGGAATCCATTGAGCTGGATATTTCTGAAACTGAAGATGAATTTGAATATGATCAGTATATCGAATTGCTGTAAAATAAAAGCTATCTTGAAGTGAAAATACTTTCAAGCTACCTTTTTTAAACGCCATTTTGATTAGTTCAGCACGGCAGCACGCCAAACAAGTAGCCAACCGCACCATTCATCAATAGAGGCGCACCAAACTATTTATTGAACGAGCCAAAACATGCTTTCACCGCACCTTTCCTTCAGGCTCTGCATAAAAAGACTGTAAAAAAGACTGTCAGCCACTCAGAAAATGAGCTTGCTGACAGTCTTTTTAAATATTATCCGCGTTCCACAGGCATCGAGCAGCATCTGAATGAGCCGCCCGATTTGATAATTTCCGAAAAGTCGACTTCAATCACTTGAAATCCATTGGCACGCAGCTTAGCATTCACTTTTGCATTCTGCGGAAGACTGAAAACTTTGCCGTTGCCGATCGACAACACGTTGGTGCCTAGAGAGAACTGCTCTTCTGCATCAACTTCGATCAATTCGAATGAAGCCGCCAGTTCGTCGAAGGTCTCCTGGTCGAAAGCCGGCTTGAAAATCAATGCTTTTTCAGATGAAAGAATATTAAATACACAGTCCAAGTGCAGATAGCGCCCGTCAAACGGGATACGCTTGACGTTATACTCAGGAAGCTTCTGTTCTAAATGGCGTACTGCTTTTGACGATGTCCTGCTGCTGATGCCGACATAGATGGTGTCGCGGTCGACAATTACATCGCCGCCTTCCATCCGGTCTGCAGCAGACTGATAGGTGATATCTTCTTCCGACAGCCATTCCTTCAGCGGCCCTTCCTCTCCTTTGCGGATATCTGCCGCCAGACCGGCAACAAACACTTCATTGCCAATCGTAAAGCCGATGTCCCGCGTGAATACCTGCTCCGGAAATTCCTCAGATGCGGGAAGGGTGATTACGTCCACTCCATTTTCCTTCAGCAGTTTCTCAAACTGCGCATGCTGTTTCATGGCGCGTGTCTTGTCGATATTCTCGTCCAGATATTGTTTCTGCACTTCATTGATTACTTCGTCAATTGCCATAAATTCTGGGGGACATAAAATGACCCGGCGTAATGTATCATATTCTGTCATGCATTTTATAGTTGAAGTTTTTTGTAGTTGAGCTCCCAATATTCGTGCGCCTCCCATTTTTGAAAGTACATTTACCAATTCCCTTTTCTTCGTTATAACAAACCTGTTTATTAGAATTAATGTAAAATTTAGCATTTGGTTAGCAGCGGACGACTGATGATAAGCCAAATTGCTATAAAGTTGAACGGGGATATTTTCACTTCCTGTATGGTAAAATACATTCTATCTGAGTGTTTTGCTGAAAGGTGAGTGACAGGATGACTTCTTTGCAGACGGATATTACTTTCTTAACCGAAGACCAGCTGCCCGAAATTACAGCGCTGCAGGAGAAAGTGATTGCGGTACTGGAAAAGCCGGAATTTCTGCAGCCTTTAACAGAGGAAGAACTTCTGAATATTTTGCGGGGGAACGGCATGATGGCTGGAGCTTTTGCAGATGGTCAGCTAATCGCGTTCAGGGCAATGCTTGATCCGGGAAATGATGAGGAACATTTAGGAGCGGATATTGGGATTCCTAATGAAGAACTGTCCGGTGTCCTGTATTCTGAGGTTTCATGTGTAGATCCAAAATTCAGAGGAAATGGGCTGCAGACCACGCTCGGTAAATGGCTGATGGAACGGATCAATACGAAACGCTATCGTTATATCTGTTCAACGGTTGCGCCGTTTAATATACCAAGTCTGAAAGATAAGTTTGCACTTGGTTTGCGGATCTCTGCGTTAAAGGTGAAGTATGGACACAAGTTGCGCTATATCCTATCTGCAGATACAGAAGCACCCGTTCAATTTGCTGCTCCCTCTGAAGAACGTTCTGTCTTGATGGGCGACAGTTTACAGCAACAGCAACTATTGGCTGAAGGATGGACCGGCGGACAGATAAAACAACAGGATGGCAACTGGCATGTCGTATACGTGAAATAATAAGGGATGACATAAGGCTATGCGTTAAAAATGCATGGTCTTTTTTTGCGTTTTTTTATTGGACGGGCATTCATATAGTGCAGCACTGCGTAATATATATAAGCTGAACTACTATTATGTAACGCTAAGGAGTGTCAGCAGTGAAAGGGAAAATGATGCCGCTATTTATACTTTGTCTGCTGGTCGGCATATTGTCGGCTTGCGGAAATAAAAAAGCAACTACTGTAAAAGAAGATGATAAAGCGGATGAGCAAACACGCAAGGATGAATTAGTACTTGCGATAGGAAGCGAGCCGGAGGACGGTTTTGATCCGATTACCGGCTGGGGTCGTTATGGTTCTCCTCTATTTCAGAGTACCTTATTATCTTATGATGAAAACTTTCAACTGGTTGGTGACTTAGCGACCGACTATTCTTTAAGTGAAGATAGTCTGGAATGGCAAGTGAAGATTAGGCAGAATATTCAATTCTCAGATGGAGAAGCTGTACGGGCAGATGATGTGGTATTTACATTTTCTGAAGCCAAGAACAGTAACTCGGTCATTGATCTCAGCAATTTAGAGAGCATCCATGCTTCAGACGACAACACAGTAATATTTACATTAAAACAGCCTGATTCAACATTTATTGCTCACTTAGCAAGTATAGGAATTGTTCCGCAACATGCGTATAACGAAAAATATCATGAAAAGCCTATAGGATCAGGTCCTTATCAATTGGTGGAGTGGAATCGTGGTCAGCAATTGATTGTGGAGAAAAATCCTTATTATTATGGAAATGAATCATTTTTCAAACGCCTGACTTTCCTTTTCACTGAAGCAGATGCCGCGTATGCTGCTGCACAGGCAGGACAAGTAGACGTAGCAGTCGTTCAGCCTCGTCTGGCCGATAAGAAAGTCGATGGGATGAAGTTGGTTGAGTTGGAGAGTGTGGACAATCGGGGAATAGTGTTCCCTTATGTGCCCTCTGGTCAAGTAAATGACAATGGAGATCCCATCGGAAATGACGTCACGTCGGACCCTCTCATAAGGAAAGCAATCAACATGGCTGTGAATCGTAAAGAGCTTGTGGAAAATGTGCTGGAAGGGTACGGCACTCCCGCTTATTCAGTGGCGGATCAGCTGCCCTGGTGGAATCCGGATACCGCTTTTGAAGACGGAAATTTGGATGAGGCTGCAAATATGCTCGATGAGGCCGGCTGGCAAATGAATTCGAACGGAGTGCGTGAAAAGGATGGAATTCCAGCAAGTTTTACACTGCTGTATGCCACTGGTGATGAACAGCGGCAATCATTGGCGATGGCGTTTGCCAGTATGATGCAACCGCTCGGTATCGAAGTGGAAACAGCAGGGAAAAGCTGGAACGATTTAGAACGCCTCATGCATTCGCACCCTGTTTTGTTCGGATGGGGAAGCCATACTCCTCTTGAAATGTATCACCTATATAGTACAAGTACTACTGGCAAAGGCTACTACAATCCAAACTACTATTCAAATAAAAAAGTAGATGAATACATGGAGAAAGCAATCCATGCCAATTCACCTGAAGAAGCAAATGAATATTGGAAAAAAGCACAATGGGATGGGGAGATTGGATTTTCAGTAGCAGGGGATGCACCATGGGCTTGGTTAGTGAATGTAGAACATTTATATGTAATTCGTGAAGACTTAGAGATTGGCAGGCAAAAGATTCAGCCTCATGGTCATGGCTGGCCGATGACAGACTTCATTCAGAACTGGCGGTTAATCGAGTAAGGAGACTGATGGATTATGCGGACTATGAAATTATGCAAGGTCATACTGCGAAAGTGTTTGCGGCTCGGCCTGTTGCTCATAGGCGTGAGTCTGTTATCATTCATGCTCGTAAAAAGTTCTCCGATTGATCCAGTAAGAGCCTATGTCGGGGCAGATATGATGACAGTCAGCCCTGAACAGTTGGAAAGAATCTCTTCTTATTGGGGATTGGGGCAAAATCCGCTGACGCAATTTGGCCATTGGCTGAGAGCCGTTCTCCAAGGTGACTTGGGGACCTCAACGATTTATCGGGCGTCTGTCGCAGATTTGATAGCGGAACGGTTTGGAGCCACTCTTTTACTGACAGGCGGAGCATGGATACTGTCAGGTGTGCTGGGATTTCTGCTGGGTGTGTTTTCCGGTCTGAATCCCGATACATTCATCGATAGGACGGTTCGCTTATATTGCTACGTGCTGGCTTCTTCACCAGGATTTTGGATTGGTTTGCTGTTCTTACTGTTCTTCGCCGTTCATCTCGGCTGGTTTCCAGTTGGTCTTGGAACACCTGCGGGCTTGCTTTCTGCCGAAGTGACATGGATGGACCGTCTGCATCATGTGATGTTGCCCATTGCTACATTGAGTATTTTAGGCGTAGCGAATGTTGCTTTGCATACGAGAGAAAAGGTTATTGAAATCTATCAGCAGCCATTTATTCAATTTGCCAGGGCGAAAGGAATAAACGGACTGAAGTTATTCCGCCTTCATGGGTTTCGCAGTGTCCTCCTGCCTGCAGTTTCCATGCATTTTGCTTCATTTGGTGAAATTTTTGGCGGTGCCATAGTGGCTGAGCAAGTATTTTCTTATCCCGGAATTGGTCAGGCGCTGGTAGAGGCGGGATTAGGAGGAGATATACCTTTGCTGCTCGGTATGGTTCTCGTCAGTGCGCTGTTTGTATTTGTCGGGAACTTACTGGCAGATATTTTATATGTGGCGGTTGATCCCCGATTGAGAAAGGGGGCAGTTTAATGCAGGCCGGAAATGAAGCTGCTGCGCACGATTTGAAGCGCAGGCGAAGCGATAAGCGGTTAATCTGGCTGCCGTTAACTGCGCTGATTGCTCTTCTCGCTTTTGGAATTTATTCTAATGAGCAAGTGATGGTGAACTTACAGTTGCGGAATCAGGCGCCCGGTCTGACACATATTTTCGGGACCGACTGGCTGGGAAGAGATTTGTTTTTCCGGACAATGTCTGGATTAACGAGAAGTTTGACTATCGGATTAATTGCTGCCTTACTCAGTACGTTGTTAGCAGTTATATTCGGCATTCTGTCTTGGTGGCATACGAAAATAGATATGGTGATCGTGTGGCTGGCTGATTTACTATTGAGCCTGCCTCATTTAGTGATGTTGCTGTTACTGTCATTTGCAATGGGCGGGGGTATGAAAGGGCTGATCATCGGCCTGACGCTGACACACTGGCCCAAGCTCTACCGCCTATTACGCAGCGAGATTCTTCAAATCAATGAGTCGCCGTTTATTCATGTATCAAGGCAACTTGGCAAAACGAAATCCTGGATTGCAGGGAATCATTTATTGATCCTCCTGCTGCCGCAAATAGTGGTGGGGTTTGTGTTAATGTTTCCTCATGCAATTCTGCATGAAGCAGCAATCACTTTCCTAGGATTCGGACTGCCGCCGGAACAGCCTGCAATCGGCAGCATTTTATCCGAGGCGATGGGCTTTTTGACAGCAGGTATTTGGTGGATGGCTTTATTCCCGGGTTTAATTTTACTGGCGACCGTGCTTTCTGTAGATTGGTATGGAAGGCTGCTTGGAAAGAAGTTACAAGTGAAGGGAGGCCATCATCATGGCGGTTGAACAGCGCTCATCTCTTTTTGAAGTGCAGTCTTTGTCAATTGGTTTTGACAACTCGCTTGGCAAGCGCCAAGTATTAATTCACGATATAGATTTTACCATCGACTCTGGTGAAATCGTAGCTATAATCGGAGAAAGCGGATCGGGAAAAAGCTTGCTGGCACAGGCGTTTATTGGTCTATTGCCGAAGTCAGGGTTTTGGAGAGGGCGTATGCTTTTCAAGGGGGAAAAAGTTCAGTTTGAAGATCAACAGCGACTTCGTGGAAAGAGCATCTTTTTACTTCCTCAATCTGTAGAAGCACTAGATCCCTTTATGAAGGTTGGTAAGCAGATACAGACTGTACTGAAAAAAGGAAGCAGACTGCAGACGGATTTGGATTTATTGGAAAAAGTAGGATTGCCGCCAGGGACTGACTCGCTGTACCCATTTGAATTGTCAGGTGGAATGGCTAGAAAGGTATTGGGTGCCATGGCGTTGGCAAGCGAAGCTGATTTGGTGATTGCGGACGAACCGACGCCCGGATTAGACGAAGAGTCGCTGCGCACCGTAGTCGGCCTCCTGAAACAGTTGTCTGCAGAAGGAAAGGGAATTGTACTCATTACGCATGATATTCGGATGGCTTTGCAAATTGCTGATCGAATTGCCGTCTGTAAAGAGGGAAGGATTGTGGAGGTGGCAGCTGTCGAGGACTTTTCTAATCGAGGAGAAAGACTGCGGCATCCCTATTCCAAAGCTTTATGGAAGGCCCTTCCGGAAAATGCTTTCTCCACCTAATGAAAAGAAAGTCGGGTGTTTACATGCTGGAAGCAAAGAGCATCGGTTATGGTTACTCGGGCAGATGGGTATTTCGTAATCTCAATCTGCAAATCTCTGAGGGGGAAGTGGTTGGCTTATCTGGAAACAGCGGCTGCGGCAAAACGACAATGGCTAAGGTCTTGGCAGGATACATGGAACCTTCGGAAGGTGCCATTAAAGTGATGGAGAAAAGTATGGACAAGACCGCAACGGGAAGAGCACATCCCGTCCAATTAATTTGGCAGCACCCCGAGCAAACGGTCAATCCAACATGGAAGTTGTCTAAACTGCTTGAAGAGGCCGGGCATTCTGATAGTGATCTGATGGAACAGTTACATATCGATCCGCAATGGCTCTCCCGGTATCCGCATGAATTGTCGGCCGGACAGCTGCAGCGTTTCTGCTTGTTGCGGGCATTGCTTACAAATCCATCCTATGTTTTGGCGGATGAGGCAACGGCTATGCTGGATACTGTGACGCAGCTAGAACTTTGGAAGTTATTATTGAAGTTGGCGGAAGTTCGCGGAATCGGTATCTTGGCCATCAGCCATGATTCCTATTTACTTGATCGCATCAGCACACGCAGACTTCAGTTTTCAGAGCTTACTCAGCATATATTTTCATAACCATCCTGGGTTTGCATTAAAGTTGGTTCTTGGCAATTTTTCCGGCAGGTATTGCGAGAACTATGCAATGCTTCTGGTATGTACTGGTTTCGTTGCTCGACTTTGCAGGGATTTTGAATGAGGTGTGAGTTTGCAGTTTAAACTCGCTTCGGCGCTGGGGGATTGCCTTACGCTGTGAGCCTACTGGCGAAAGGCGTGCCAGCAGTCTCACAGCCACGGCCGACCCCGCAGTTGCGCCTTCGCTGGTGAAGGGAATGTATGTCATGTTGCTTTTTTTTGCAGAGTGTGGATTTAGTTGGCTTTGTTTCGTTGTTCGATTTTGCAAACGCATTGATCACAAGATGCTCAGCCTTTGCAGGATGAAAAGTAATGTATGAAGAACCGCACCTTTCGTAATAATCTCAAATAATATACTCATATTGCCTGCTCACACAAAAAGTTTTGAAAAACTAGCCAGTGTACCTTCGTTCCAGGCAGCCTAAGTTCGCCGCGTCCTGCGGCAACGGCTGCATGACTCACTTCGTGTGAGCCTGCGGCAAAACCACTCCGGGAGGGTCAGCCCGACAGGTAAGACAACTTGCGGGAGCGAAGCGAAAGAAGATGGCAGAAGGCACCCTGTATTGCCTTAATTTTTGCAAAGAGCGCAAAAATACGGCAAAGCGAACCCTTCGCTGTTCGCTTGGCTTACCGCGGGCCCTCCGGAACGCGTCCGCCTGGAACGCAGGGAAACGGTCTCTCTCCACTCACCCTATATTGCGCAATCATATTATTTTATTTTAGTAAAAAAGCGGTTACGAATCCTGCCATTTACACATACTGTCCAGCGTAGAGTGAAATCAGGGCAAGGGGGTGACCGCGTGTTTGAAAATTTTAAAATGATAGAGCCATTGTTTGAAGATCAAGTGCACGAACGCCATCAGTTTGTTGTAACGATGGAGGGAGAAGAGTATACGGGAATCTTGGAAGACGGTGAAATTATCTGGTATCATCCAAAGCCTGACGCCGTAAAAGCAGACGAGCAAATGAATGAAATAGAAATCGAAGTAAAAAAGTTAATTGGGCAGCAAGTAAAATAATCTCTCAAAAGACTCGCACCTGCGCTGGCTGCGAGTCTTTTGCCATTCAATTAAAACCTCGGAAACACTTTTCTCACCCCAAGCAATAGCCATGTACTTAAAACAAACGGCATAGTGAAAGCTGGCAGACCATATGGCATGAGCAAGGTTGTGACGGCAGCAGTTAAGGGGACTGCAATACATGCACCTAAAATGCCTGTTACAACGGCCAGCCGGTTTGAGGAGTCTTTAAATACAACTGACACCGCAAGAATCGTCAAAATTGCGTTATATCCATACAAGCCCGCTTGAATCAATGAATGCTCCGCCAGTAAAACGAATGCTGTTAAAACCGCAAAAACATTTCCCACGATTGCAAAAACTCCAAATCGCCAGCCTGCCCAGAATAAACCGGCGTACAGCAATACTCCTGAAATTGAATTTTGCAGAAAAAAAATCTGCCCTATCCCATTTAGCATTGCCTGCATACCGCTAACATTGCCCTCGATATGCAAATCCCAGCGAGACAGATCCTGCGGCACTAGTTCAGAAGATAATTGAATGATGTCCAATCGGTAAGATGCTAATAAGGTAATCCAACTCACAATAATGAAAGGGAATGTTAAGACAGGAATTTCAGTCTGCCGCATAAAATGCATGACAGTGGCAGTGAAAAGTGCCGTTACAGCAGCTCCGAACAGGCCGATGATCCAATGATAAGGCCCTGTTAAAAAGAGGGTGAGAGCGATTCCCGTCAGAACCGGACTGTATCCCAGTAAACCTTGCTGTATCAGTTGAGTATCTGCCTTGCCCGCGAGGCCGATTAATGTGCCGATTAGAGAGGACAGCAAAGCGACCATACCGAGCAGGGGAGAGGAAACTGTGATCGCCAATAAAATTAAAATTCCTGTCATTGTATTTTCAATAAATAACACTTGTGAAACACCTTTACAAGTTGCGGCGGCAATTGCACGCCATGTCATGAAGGGATTGATAGACACCATGGAATCCACCTCTTTTCTAAACGTTCATCTGCTTACTGATCATAATATGAGCAATTTAAATCAAATTATGTTGAAAGTCCCGGAGAACTGTTGATTAAGAATAATTATAAATGGACAACATGGTAAGTGAATACTTTGTTTGGAAATATAGGCTACCTATTGAATGGGAGGACTGTAAAATGCACTTACTACCAAGAGAAATTGATAAGCTTCTCATCGTTGTAGCGGCAGACGTGGCGAGACGGCGAAAAGAAAGAGGACTGAAATTGAATCATCCGGAAGCAGTTGCCTTAATTACCCATGAAGTACTGGAAGGTGCACGGGACGGCAGGACTGTTGCCCAGTTAATGGAATACGGAGCTACGATCTTGTCGCGTGATGATGTGATGGACGGAGTTTCTGAGATGATTCACGATGTGCAAGTGGAAGCAACTTTTCCAGATGGAACGAAACTTGTCACGGTTCATCAACCAATTAATTAATACACCATGGGAGGAACGTACAATGCAGCCAGGAGAACTATTTTTGAGAGACGATGTAATTATTATAAATAAAGACAGGCCCATTACTACGCTGACAGCAAAGAATACTGGAGACCGGCCGATTCAAGTAGGTTCACATTATCATTTTTATGAAGTTAACGGAGCCATACAGTTTGAACGGGAGAAAGCCTTCGGAAAACGGTTAAATATTCCGGCAGGCGCGGCGGTGCGATTTGAACCGGGTGATGAAAAAGAAATCGAATTGATCTGCTTCACCGGCAAACAGCGCGTATATGGTTTTAATAATAAAGTCGACGGTTCTATAGAAGGAAGGTGCAAATAAATGGGTTTTGAAATGTCGAGAGAGCAATATGCGCAAATGTATGGACCGACTGCAGGGGATTCCATTCGTTTGGCGGATACAGATTTATTCATACGAGTGGAGAAAGATCATACAACTTATGGAGATGAAGTAGTATTTGGCGGCGGGAAGGTAATTCGCGACGGCATGGGCCAGGATCCGCTTATTACCCGTGAAGACGGGGCGCCGGATACAGTCATCACCAATGCAGTGATTGTGGATTATACAGGAATTATTAAAGCCGATATCGCAATCCGTGACGGCAAGATTTCAGGGATTGGAAAAGCAGGAAATCCGAACATCATGGATGGTGTCAACATCGTCATCGGTGCGGGCACAGAAGTGATTGCGGGGGAAGGATTAATTGTCACGGCCGGCGGAATCGACACACACGTCCATTTCATTAATCCTGAACAGGTCCGGACAGCATTGGCTGCCGGTACGACTACGCTGATTGGCGGCGGCACGGGACCAACAGCCGGCTCAAAGGCGACAACCGTTACGCCCGGTGAGTGGCATATTCACAAAATGCTCGAAGCTGCTGAAGGATTGCCGATTAATGTAGGTTTTACAGGCAAAGGACAGGCTGCCGATAAAAAACCGTTAATTGAGCAAGTGAAGGCGGGCGTCATTGGGTTGAAAGTTCATGAAGATTGGGGTGCCACTCCCTCAGCAATCGACAACGCACTGTCTGTAGCGGATCAATACGATGTTCAAGTGGCACTTCATGCAGACACGTTAAATGAAGGCGGCTTTATGGAAGATACGATGGCAGCGATAAAGGACCGCGTCATTCATATGTATCATACCGAGGGAGCAGGCGGCGGGCATGCACCGGACCTGATCAAATCAGCAAGCTACCCAAACATTTTGCCGTCCTCAACTAATCCTACTTTACCCTTTACCGTCAATACAGTGGATGAACATTTGGACATGCTGATGGTATGTCACCATTTGAATCCATCTATTCCGGAAGACTTGGCTTTTGCAGACTCACGGATTCGTCGTGAAACGATAGCTGCAGAAGACATCCTTCAAGACATGGGTGTGTTCAGTATGACGAGTTCAGATGCGCAGGCAATGGGGCGTGTGGGCGAGGTAGTGTTGCGTACATGGCAAACGGCCAATAAAATGAAACACCAAAGAGGCACGATGGAAGGCGACGAAGAACGGTCGGATAATACGCGGGTAAAACGATACATCGCAAAATACACGATTAATCCGGCAATTACTCACGGAATTTCCAAGTTTATTGGTTCAGTGGAAGTAGGAAAGTATGCAGATCTTGTCCTATGGTCTCCTGCATTTTTTGGTGTAAAACCGGAAATGATCCTGAAAACCGGTTTTATTGTAGAAAGTCTGATGGGAGATGCGAATGCTTCGATTCCTACACCGCAGCCCGTCATTTATCGCCCAATGTATGGACAAGTCGGGAAGACACTGCAAACGACCGCAATCACATTTATTTCGCAGGCAGCCTACGATGATAAAGTCCACGAGAAATTGGGACTGCAGCGAATTGTTCTGCCGGTTGGCGGCATACGTTTATTGACGAAAAAAGATATGAAATTGAACAGTGAAACGCCCGAAATTACTGTAGATCCGCAAACATATGAAGTGTATGTGAACGGCGAACATATTACATGCGAGCCAGAAGATGAGTTACCGATGGCTCAGCGATATTTTCTATTTTGAGGTGAGAAAGAATGATTGTAGAGGAAATTGTAGCGAATATACAGCAAATGGATGACCAAGAGATTCAAAAGCGGCATATAGAAAAGGTCTACTTGGAAAGTGCCCATCTGGTCAAGCGGGTGCAGCGTGTGAAAACAGATCATGGAAAAGAAATAGGCATTCGGTTAAAGCAGCCGCGCGATCTTCA
The DNA here is from genome assembly GCF_023707945.1 of Sporosarcina sp. NCCP-2331. Taxonomy (NCBI): domain Bacteria; kingdom Bacillati; phylum Bacillota; class Bacilli; order Caryophanales; family Caryophanaceae; genus Sporosarcina; species Sporosarcina sp. NCCP-2331. The sequence continues at coordinate 126,629 of NZ_BRCD01000001.1, read as the reverse complement.
GGCGGGTGATGTCCTGTTCATGGATGAGCGGAACTTGATCATGATCGATGTCATTTCAGATGATTTGCTAGTCATCCAGCCGCGCGGTTTGAAAGAAATGGGAACGATTGCACATAACTTGGGAAATCGTCATCTGCCGGCTCAATTTGAAGGAGATGACATGCTGGTTCAGTATGATTACCTCGTCGAAGAGCTGCTGCAGCAAATGGAGATTCCTTTTGTACGGGAGGAACGTAAAGTACGACAGGCGTTCCGTCACATAGGCCATAGTCATGACTGACCACTATTTACCTTTAATGCAGCTTTGTGATTCCAGTTTTCCGACTGGTGCATTCAGTCATTCCTATGGACTGGAAACGTATATTCAGGAAGGATTGATCCATGACCGGCAGTCTTTCACACAATGGCTGACAGCATTTTTACACGAGCAGCTTATTTATACAGACGGACTGGCCAGCAGGATTGCGTTCAATGCGCTGGAGCAGAATGACGTGGAAGCACTGTGGGCGCTGGACCACAAACTGTATGTACAGAACCTGCCTTCAGAAACACGGGAAGGCGCTCAAAGGATGGGGCAGCGAATGGCGAAGCTGATTCAATCCTTATATGACATACCGGTTTTGACTCTTTATGCAGACAGGATGCAGAAGAAACAATCATTTGGTCATCCTGCGCTCGTGTTTTCCATGGTTGGACATCATCTGAATACGTCTTCATTCGCTGTTACGCTGTATTATTTATACTCGACTTGCAGCAGCTTAATTCAAAATGCAGTACGGGCAATTCCCTTAGGACAAACAGATGGACAGAAAACAATTCAGCATTTTCATGGTGAATTACAAAAAGCGGCGGAACTTATTCAATGCATGGACATAGAAGATTTCGGTATTGTTTCGCCCGGTCTGGAAATTGCACAGATGAAGCACGAGCATGTGAATATTCGTATTTTCATGTCGTGACAGTAAAGGAGATTTCATATGAAACCGATAAAAATTGGAGTAGGCGGTCCTGTTGGCGCCGGTAAAACACTGCTAGTTGAAAAAATAACGCGTGCTTTACAGGGGCAAGTGAGCATGGCTGTCGTGACCAACGATATTTATACAAAAGAGGATGCAAAGTTTTTAATTCAGCATGGCATATTGCCTGAAGACCGTATCATTGGAGTGGAAACGGGCGGATGTCCGCATACGGCTATTCGTGAGGATGCTTCCATGAACTTTTCAGCCATCGATGAATTAATAGGCAAACATCCGGACGTCGAACTTATTTTTGTGGAAAGCGGCGGTGACAACTTGGCTGCTACCTTCAGTCCTGAACTAGTGGATTTTTCTATTTATATTATTGACGTGGCACAGGGTGAAAAAATTCCACGTAAAGGCGGGCAGGGGATGATCAAATCCGATTTATTCATTATCAATAAAACGGATCTGGCTCCGTATGTGGGTGCCAGCTTGGAAGTGATGGAGGCAGATACCAAAGTGTTCCGTGGAGATAAGCCCTTTGTATTTACAAATTTAAAAGACAATACAGGACTTGATGAGGTCATACGATGGATTGAGGAGCATGTGCTGTTAAGGGGTCTTCACTAATTGGCCGGGTGGACAGGTCTATTACGGCTGGCTGTAGCGGACCGGAACGGCAAGACGGTGCCAAATCGAGTCTATTTTGAAGGCGCATTGAAAGTGATGCGCCCCATTTATCATCAAGCATCAGGACAGGTTTGCTATTACCTGTTGAACCCGGGCGGCGGTTATATAGATGGAGATCGTTACCGCATGGAGATTACCGCAGAGAAACAGGCGCGTCTCACTCTGACAACACAATCAGCGACTAAGGTGTACAGGACTCCCCGGCATCACGTCTATCAAGAAGCAGAATTCCACTTGAAAGAGGGAAGCTATCTGGAGTATCTTCCTGATCCGTTAATTGCTTATCAACAAGCACGCTTTATGCAAAAAACCGTTGTGAGGATGGATCGGACCTCCACCTTGTTTTATTCAGATATTCTGACGCCCGGGTGGTCGCCTGAGAATCGGGATTTCAGCTATGAACAGCTTCGTTTAATAACCGAAATCTACGTGGATGATGAATTAGCAGTGTACGATCACATCAAGCTGCAGCCGGCTCATCAGAAAATGGACGCACTTGGTTCGATGGAAGGTTACACACATTTAGGCTCCATTTTGGCAGTGCGTGGAGACATCACGCAAGACTTGGTCAACCGGCTGTATCAAGAAGTTGCGGAAGCAGAAGTCGAATGCAGAATCGGAATATCGCGTTTGCCGATTGGCGGGTTTACCGTGCGTATTTTGGCCAATCAAACACAGGTGGTAGAACGGATCATTGAACGGTGTCATCACTTTGTCAGTAAGGAGTGGTTCCAGACCAAGCCGAGCTTCTTGCGAAAGTATTGAAGGCGTCATCTTAGCGGCAGTTGTTATGGCTGCTCTAAGAGGATGCCTTTTTGTGCAGAGCAAGAATTCCAAGTGCCGATTCGCGAGTGAGAGCAAAATTTATGATAAAATTAAGGCACTACAAATGAAAGGTTGATTTCCATTATGCGAAATTCTTCTGTTAAATTGACATCATTGTCTTCAAAAGGAGGCTGCGGCTGTAAAATCGGACCGGCCGACCTTGCTGAAGTTTTACATACACTGCCTCCTGGCCTTTCTGACCCTAACCTGCTTGTCGGTCTTGATACGAGCGATGACGCGGGGGTATACAAACTGAGTGATACGATGGCGATCGTACAGACGCTAGACTTTTTCACACCAATCGTCAACGACCCGTATGACTTCGGGCAAGTGGCGGCTGCGAATGCAATCAGCGACGTTTATGCGATGGGCGGCAAGCCAATTACCGGATTGAATATTGTAGCTTTCCCGATTCACACACTGGATCGCAGCATCCTGACTGAAATTCTGCGCGGAGCCGGCGATAAGCTGAAAGAAGCGGGCGCAGTACTCGTCGGAGGCCACTCCATTGATGATCAAGAGCCGAAATTCGGCATGCAGGTCACAGGCACGGTTCATCCTGATAAAATCCGTACGAATGCAGGAGCTAAGCCGGGAGACCGCTTGATCTTGACAAAACCGATAGGCGTCGGCATCATGACCACTTCATTGAAAAATGAATTGCTGACGGAAGAAGAGATTACGCTTGTTACGAAGGTCATGACCACGCTTAATAAGACGGCGTCTGAAATTATGGATGATTACAGCGTCCATGCATCAACAGACGTAACAGGCTTTGGCTTGCTTGGACATGCATCTGAAATGGCAAAAGGAAGCGGCGTCTGCCTGCGCATCGACAGTGAGAAGGTACCTGTCCTGCCGCGTACAAGAGAACTGGCGGAAGTGGGTTCAGTGCCGGGCGGAACGAAAAATAATCACGCTCATTTGGCAGGTGACGTTGATTATCCAGAATCAATGGATCAGATCGGCCAATGGATTTTATGTGATGCCGTGACGTCGGGCGGTCTTCTTGTGTCGGTTGCAGGAGAAGAGGCTGACCGCCTTCTCGCTCAATTGCGCGAACAAGGTGTCGACGCCCATTTGATTGGGGAAGTAACAGACGAGCAAGACGGAAGAATTATTGTGCAGTAAATCAGGGAGATGGTGAACGAAATGGTTCGAGAATTAACATTGACAGATGCATTGGAACTACAAAAAACACAATCACATACGCTGGTCGATGTCCGCTCTCCTAAAGAGTTTGAAGAAGCAACGATTCCCGGCAGCCTCAACATTCCGGTTTTTTCGAATGAAGAGCGGGCGGAAATCGGTACGTTATATAAACAGGTCGGCAAGCAGGCCGCGATGGACAGAGGACTGGAGATTTTCTCCGCGAAACTGCCTGCGTTCATTGCGGAATTCAGAAAGATCGGCACACCGATTACGGTCTATTGCTGGCGCGGCGGTATGCGAAGCAAGACGGCAGTGACAGTGCTTGAGCTGATGGGAATCCGCGCAAATCGTATAAGCGGCGGAATTCACACGTACAGAAAGTGGGTCATCCAGCGTCTTGAGCAGCCCTTCACACCTGAGCTTATTGTGCTGAACGGCTATACAGGAAGCGGTAAGACAAAAATTCTGCATAAGCTGACGGAAGACGGCTACCCTGTGATTGATTTAGAAGGCATGGCGGGGCATCGTGGTTCCATTTTCGGACAGATCGGTGTGAAGCCTAATAATCAAAAGAAGTTTGAAATACTGCTGGCAGAGAAGCTCGACCGTTATGCAGATGAGCCGTTTGTGTTCATTGAAGGGGAAAGCAAGCGCATAGGACAAGTGCATATGCCGCCCTTATTGTTTGAGAAAAAAGAGAAAAGTCCACAGTGGATCATCCAGCTGCCGACCAAAGTCCGTGTAGATGAAATTATGTCAGAGTATGAGCCGAAGGAGCGCCCTGAACAGTTTTTGGAAGCGTTCAAACTGATTAAAAAGCGAATCCATCAGCCGGTTGCTGCAGACATTGAAAGTGACTTGGAAAATGGACGATTTGCTGAAGCTGTCGAGCAGCTGCTGACAAACTACTACGACCCGCAGTATGAATATTCCGTTGCGCGTTTTGCTGTTGCAGGCGAGCACGTTATTCAGGCGGAAACGGTGCAGGAAGCCTATGAAGAATGTCTGGACAGATGTAAGGAATTAAAGAAATAAAACAGCGGCAGCTCTTCTTTTTCCGGAAGTTCCTGTTGGTTTGCCGGCTATGTAACTGGGGTATTCCTAGATATACATTCAACTAGATCAGCAGCGAGAAAAACCGACAAAGAAAAGAGGGGCAAGCCATGATTGAATTAAAAACCACTATGCCGGGTAAAAAAGCGTTGTTCGGCGATGCATGTAAAGTTCTTGCGGAACATGGAGTAATCATCGGAGGGAACTGGGATTTTGACCGGGGGAACTTCGACACAGTATTAAAGCAGGATGGCGGCGAGTCCGTCTATTTACGACTGCCTTTTGATGTAGTGGACGGCGTAATGGACGAGGACAGTGCGATGATCTCATTCGGCACACCATTCATTATCAAACACGTAGTGAATATTGGTTTGGACGATGATGATAGCCCGGTGTTAGCGGCTGCCGGACTGGATCAGTTTCAAACACCGCATGATAAAGATGCACCGATTGTATACGATGAAAAGTGGGTGCACGAAGGCGAAGACCTCATTGCGAGATTTTCAGAAAATCCTATTTTCATTATACCCTTTGTATAATACAGACACAGTATGAGAGCAATCCCTGAAGATAAGGGAATTGCTCTTTTTTTATGTGCGCTGATTAAAAGAGAGTCTTCCGCTGCAGGCGCCGTCAGATATGATAAGATGGATGGAATTATTAGCGCATAAACACTATGTCTGATAAGAGATGATACATAGACAGACGGCCTAAGGGGGATGGGAAAACAAATGGCAAGACAGCAGGATTACTCTCAATACACACAATCAGAACATGCCCAGCAGCAATTGTACAAGAGATCTTTGATTGTGGTCATGATTTCTCAAATTTTTGGCGGAGCCGGATTAGCAGCGGGAATAACTGTAGGAGCCCTATTGATTCAGCAGATGACCGGGAATGAAAGCCTGGCTGGCATGCCGATTGCACTGGCTACTTTCGGTTCTGCTTTTTCTGCATATCTAGTCGGAAGAATTTCGCAGCGTTATGGCCGCAGACTTGGCCTGGGGGCCGGCTTTATAACGGGAGGCATCGGCGCGCTCGGCGTGATTGCCGCTGTGGCGATGGGAAACCTTTTCGTATTATTCATTTTCTTGTTTATTTATGGGGCAGGCACCTCGACCAATCTTCAGGCACGCTATGCCGGTACTGACCTGGCCAATCAAAAACAGCGTGCTACGGCAGTCAGTATGGCCCTTGTTTTTACTACGATCGGTGCTGTCGCCGGTCCTAACTTGGTTATACCGATGGGGTATGTGGCGGACTTTATCGGCATTCCGACATTAACAGGCGTATTTTTATTAGCAGGAGTTTCCTATATCCTGGCAGGTCTTATATTTCTCATTTTCTTGCGTCCTGATCCGCTGTTGGCTGCACGGGCCATTGAACTCGCTAAGACAAAGGAAAGAGAACAGGCAAATGACGGAGCGTTTATTCACGAGCATAAAGCGAGCCGAATGGGCATCTGGACAGGCGCGATTGTCCTGGTTCTGTCCCATGGTGTGATGGTGGCCGTCATGACAATGACACCTGTTCACATGAAGCATCACGGCGCTTCATTGGAAGGCATCGGTTTGGTAATCGGACTACATATTGCCGGCATGTATCTGCCCTCCATCTTTACTGGTGTCTTGGTGGATAAAGTAGGACGGCCGGTAATGGTAGTGGCTTCCGGCGTGACCTTAGCGCTGTCAGGCATACTCGCGGCATATGTGGCCGGCGGATCCGTTTTCTGGATGTCCGTTTCGCTGATATTGCTCGGCGTAGGCTGGAATTTTGGATTAATCAGCGGCACAGCAATTGTCATTGATTCCACAGATGTGCTGACACGTGCGAAGACGCAAGGGAGTATTGATGTATTTGTAGCGCTCGCCGGCACTTTGGGCGGCCTGGCATCAGGCTTAGTTGTTGCATTCTCGAGTTTCGCAATGCTTGGTCTTCTAGGAACATATATCGCACTGCTGCTCATTCCGCTGATTATCTGGGTACGCTTGAAAGAAAAAAAGACATCGGCTGAAGCAGCTTTCAAAGCATAGAAACCGCAGCTGTAATCTTGAGGCAGGCACGTTAATTCATTTCACTGCATAGATTGATATGGAGTAAAGAAATGGAGGAATCGGCGTATGAACCAACAGCGTGAAGAAAATTCTTACTGGGTAAATCACTGGCAGCATCCGCAATACCGAAGGATATCTATGGAAGAGGCAAATGAAATTGCATTGAAAAGAGTTCCAGGAAAAGTAGTGAAATCAGAACTGGACTTTGATGACGGCCAGTTGCTCTATGAAATTGACATTCGCACGGAAGACGGCCAGAAGTTTGAAGTAAAAGTGGATGCTGTTACTGGAGAAATCCTCAGGGTGAAATTGGATTGAACAGGAACCAGATGTAAGCCCGAATGCTTTTCCTAAGCTGTGATTCTGTGTAGAATATAGTAAAGATCTTACACAGAAAGCAGGTAATATGATGTTCACTGCAACGGATTATTCAAGCAATCCAAAGGAAAAGTATACACAGCTTGCAGCACAGCTGGATTCGTTATTATCTGGCGAGTCGAATATTTATGCCAACTTAAGCAATGCATCCGCTTTATTGAACCAATTTTTCGACCGCATTAACTGGGTCGGCTTTTATTTAATGGACGGCAGAGAATTAGTGCTCGGTCCGTTCCAGGGGCTGCCCGCCTGCATCCGTATTCCGCTTGGAAGAGGTGTCTGCGGAACAGTGGCACAGACAAAAAAAGGATTGGTTGTTCCAGATGTGAATGAATTTCCGGGCCATATTGCATGTGATGCAGCTTCCCGTTCAGAGGTTGTTGTACCGCTTATGAAAGACGGAGAAGTGTTCGGGGTGCTCGATATTGACAGTCCTGAATTGAATCGTTTCACTGAAGAAGATCTGGCAGGGCTTACAGAAGCGGCAGCTGTCCTGATGAAACATATTAACTAAATAGGCGGTCTTGAAAGTAATTCTACTTTCAAGACCGCTTTTTTCATGATATTCATTTCTATTCTGCATGTCAACGCACCAATAAAACAGTCAGCCGAGCCAAAAAAGCCCGCGAACGAACCAAAGACTGCTGCCGCCGCACGTAACACAAGCTCTAACGCGCCAAACTACATAACAAACGAACCAATCCGGCCCTTTCCCGCACCAAACTTCTCACGCAGAGGAAGACAGAGAATTTACATTCCCACTATCCACGTAATAAAAATAACGACAATCGCGAGCGGTGCAAAGTAGCGGACGATCAACTTCCACAAAGAATGAACAGCCGGATTCATCCGTAATTCTTCCGCTGTATCTTCTTTTGTCAGGACAAACCCGGCAAACAGTGATACCGCCAGCGCACCGAGAGGCATCGCAATCCGGCTCGTCAGGATATCGGCAAAATCAAAAATCGAGTTGCCGAATAGCTGAACGTCAGATAATAAACCAAATGACAACGCACTTGGTATTCCGACTAAGAAAATCAGTCCGCCAAATACCCATGAAGCACGTCTTCTGCGGTCATGCTTCTTGCGTATTCCGGTAGAAACCACAATTTCCAGCATGGCAATCGCTGAAGTCAGTGTCGCAAACAGCATCAGAATAAAGAAGATGATCAAAAATACACTGCCAAATGGTATTTCATTGAAAATTGCCGGCAGAATGACGAAAATCAATCCCGGACCTTCTGCCGGAGAATGCCCGAGCGCAAAAACTGCAGGGAAAATAACCAGACCCGCCAGAATAGAAATTCCGATATTAAGGATGGATACATTAAATGCAGACTGACCGAGCTTCTCTTCTTTTGAGAGATACGATGCATACGTCATCATCGCCGTCACCCCGACGCTGAGAGAAAAGAACGCCTGACCGAGTGCCACGAGAAAAGTGGTCCCGTTGAAATAGCTCCAGTCCGGAACGAATAAAAACTTAACACCTTCCATTGCGCCATCGAGCGTCAGAGAACGGATCGCCAGAACGATAAATGACAGAAATAGCAGCGGCATCATCCAGCGGCTCGCCCGTTCAATCCCGCCCCGTATTCCACTCTGCACGATGAAGATTGTCAGTGCCATAAACAAAGCCTGTGTAATCAAGACCTCCCAAGGATTTGCGATTGTCGTGTTGAACAGTTCGCCGTAATCCTTTCCATTCAGTTTAAATGTAAAAGCTCTTGCCAAATACGATAAAATCCATCCTCCGACCACACTGTAAAAAGACAGGATGATAAAGGATGAGGCAAGACCCATCCAGCCGACCCACGCCCAGTTCCTGCCGGTTGACAGTTTCTGCAGGGAAGTGACAGCATCCGCCTGTCCTCGCCGGCCAATAACGAACTCCGCCAATAAAATCGGCAGTCCAATCAGTAATGTACAAATAATAAATAACAAGACAAACACGCTGCCTCCGTTTGTTCCCGCCATATAAGGAAATTTCCAGATTGCCCCTAATCCGATCGCACTGCCGGCAGCCGCCAGTATAAAACCAATCTTGGAAGTCCATTGTTCCCGCTGTTTCATATACGTCCTCGTTTCTTTTACATAATTATAAATTCACTAAATCCTATCATGATTTCGAAAAAAAAGCGATGCCTCTGCGGTTCGCAGAGAGTTTTGAAAATTCGTTTGCAATATTTTATTCGGTGGTGTAATATTACACCAATAGATATGAAATGTAACCATGAGGTGAGAGTATGAACCAGCAGGAATTAACCGATTTGATATCACTTAAGCTCCGCGTTGTACGTTTGGAAAAAGAGTATTCCCAACAGAAGATGGCAGATGTACTGGGACTTTCCAAAAAGACGCTGATCCAGATTGAAAAGGGGCGGACCGCAGCGGGCTGGACGGCTGTTATTGCGGTCTGTGCGCTGTTCCGGGACAGTGATGTTCTGCAGGCAACGGTAGGAGGAGACCCGCTTGAAGTATTGGAGACGATCGCACATGATGGAATAGACCGGCCGATTGATCAGTCGATGGGCGGGAAAGTATGGTGGCGGGAAATTGAAAAGAATGGACGTTTTCGGCTGCAACAAAATGTAATCAGTCAGCATTTTCGGATTTTAGATGAAGAACATTATCGCTGGTACAGTTCATTTGATGAAGAAGAAGCCAGACAACGTTTGAGTGAATTAACTGGGAAATAGGAAGGAGAGGGCGATATGTTCACAACGATAGTATTTGCTGTGTTTTTTCTGATCGCGCTGCTATTTTTTGTTGGAATCGGCTTATTGTATTTGCTGTTTATGGGACAGTTTCATTATATTCCTCTGATGATCGCAGTAGCTGTTACTTTATATGTCTGGATTATCATGATGATCAATCATTCATTCCGGACGAAACAGCGGAAAAAGATATTTGGAATTTCTGCTGCCGTCATATTGCTCGGTGCGTCTGTCTGGCCGATTTATACAGCTTATAAAAACAGCATACCGACTGTAAGTGCTGAGGTGGAAGTCTATTATTATGAGCCGTTTGGCCAGGAATCAAAAGTTAAGAAACTGAATGAACCGGCAGCGCTGCAACTGCAGGATCAGTTGCCGAAGATGGATGGAGCCACCGCCCTTTATCCGCTGTATTCCTCATTTGTGCAGGCTGTGTACCCAGAGAAAGCATACAGTCCCTATGACAGCGAAGTAATGGTCAATACCACACCTGAAGCGTATGAGAATTTATTTGAAGGCCGTGTTGATATGATTTTTGCGGCAGGCCCTTCTGATGCCCAGCTGAATGAAGCGGAGAAAAAAGGGCTGAATCTGAAACTGACACCGGTAGGGCGGGAAGCCTTCGTATTTTTCGTCAATCAAAAGAATCCGATCAACAATTTGGAGTTAAAGCAAATTCAGGATATCTACGCGGGAAAAGTGACGAACTGGCAAGAGGTCGGCGGGAAAAATGAGCCCGTCCGTGCATTTCAGCGGCCAGCAGACAGCGGAAGCCAGACGGCGCTGGAGCGGCTGATGGGCGATGTGCCAATTATGGAAGCGCCGCGGGAAAATGTGGCGGAAGGAATGGGCGGAATCATTCAGGAAGTGTCGACCTACCGAAACTATAAAAATGCGATCGGCTATACGTTCCGTTACTATTCAACGGAAATGGCGGGCAATGAGGAGATCAAGCTGCTGGCCATTAATGGTGTCACGCCAACAAAGGAAACGATTCGTTCAGATGAGTACCCGATTTCATCCGAATTTTATATCGTGACAGCCGGAACGAAGAACCCGAATGTTCAGAAGTTTATTGAGTGGATTTTGTCGGATCAAGGACAGCATCTGGTGGAGGAGGTTGGCTATGTGCCGGTAGGGAAACCTTGAGGTACGTAGAACAGGAGAAAATTATGATGAAGATGACGTTATCGATAATGATCAGTATGATTATAGCGACAATCCTGGGTGTATATGGTCAGGGAATGGCATATTTCATGACCGATTACGCGGTAGATATTAATCCTGTTTATTATTTGACTGGGTTCACGGTGATTAGCTTGTTGTTATATGTAGTCAGCTTTATTTTGGCCTCTTTATTAATGAAAAATAAAAGTATTAGCGACTGGAAAGTGTCGGGTGCTTTGTTGGCAATCAGTATCATTGCGGTACCGATTTCGATGTTTTCTTTTTTTGTAACAGCAATGTGGTGGGGATAAGCAGCAGTCCTCCCAACTAAATGAAAGAGGAAGTGGATGGAGTGTATTTTGCTGTGGTATTTTTACTTTTTCCGATTCTTGTCGTTATCACTTCAGTTATTGGCTATTTACTGCTTAAGAAGTGGTTTGTCGTTCTGTTACTTACTTTTGTGATTTTCACTGTATTGACATTTACCGTCTTCGACACAACCTTTTTCATTTGGGTAATTATATTTACGTTACTGTCTGCAATTCTTAGTTTACTCATGAAGTTCACGCTGAAATAAGGACTATTGCAAGCTGTGAAGCGGCGGCCACATGAAAGAAGGTGCAGGCATGCGGAAAAAGTCTGTGTTGTTTATAGCGATAGTAATTATAAGCGTGGCACTGAATATCTACTTAGGAACATCGAGCTTTCTAAAAAGTACATATACACCAAATATAGACGATCAAGAAATATTAGGAGAAATGACAGTGATGACGCTGCAGAATGAAGAATATCAAAGCATTGCAGAAAAGGAAACAGTCCATTCGATTATGCAGCGTGTCAGCCGTTTTAATGTAGCAGATCCGTCTTCCGTCATTCATTACGAAGTGCATGTTTCAACTGATCAGCAAACATATATTTTTTATTGTGAGGATGAGGCGTGTACAAATGTCTCACTGGGTGGCTGGGCGTATTCGCGCTACACAGAAGAAGAGCCTTTGCTGCCTTTAAAAAAGTAAATGGCGTGCCGGAATGTTCCGGGCACGCCGTTTATTTTATTTACTGCCAATCTCGTACGTTTTCACCACTTCTATACAGCCCATTACGGACTGCAGCATGGAACAGTTTTTCTCAGTGAGCTCCATAATTCTCGGCATTTTTTCTTCCGTAATATCAGAGCCGATGACGGTGAAATGAAGGTGGATTTTCATAATGCGGCTTGCATCATCGTCTGAACGAACGACTTCCTTTACAGCAATCGCAATATCGTCAGCAGGCATGCGCATTTTATCAAGAATCTTGCGCATGACGCCGCCTCCGCAGGCAGCGATGGACGCGACCATCAGCTGGTATGGACGAAATCCTTTTTCTTCATTGGAGGAAATGTGTAATGTACCAAATTCCGTTTCGGTGTCAAAACCGTGTTCTGTCATGTGAAATTGCATATGATCAGCTCCTTATGCAAGTAGTATACGTTGTTTTGCCGAAAAGATAGAAGATTTTGCTTCCTTTATCGGAATCGCTGCAGACTTACTGGCTGCGTTTAATTTGCAGCATATGTGGAAGACTAGAAATAAGAAGGAAAGGAGTGTTCATGCATGAGTGAAAATAAGCAGCCGCACAAAACATTTACTGATAAAAACAATGGCCTTTCATCCACTCAAGAAGTCTTATACGCAAAAGACTTTAAGAGGGCAGACAAAGCAGCTGAGCAAGAAAACAATCAGAAACAAAATAAATAACACTAATCAAAAGCCCCAGCAGATACTTTTATCTGTTGGGGCTTTTCTCATGAAATTGTCATAAACAAAACTTGGTTTTCATTGTATAATAAGAAGAAATACTTATCTATATAAGTTGTATTAAACTTTTTACATCATAAGGAAGCTATGTTCTATCTACTCAGTTGATTGGAGTGCAAGGCGGCGACTCTGGGAGGATCAGCCCGACAGGTGATGACAACTTAGGGGAGCGAAGCGACCAAGTTGGCTCACCGCGGGCCCTCCAGAAAGCGTCCGCCTGGAACGGAAATCAACGGTGCTAGGTAATTTATGGAATGCTTATTTATTAATTCAACCTATCTAGACGCTTAGTTCAGACTCCGATACAACTTTGCCAAGTGACAATTGAATAAGAGAACGAGGGAAATGAAGATGAGAAAAATAGGCTGGAAGAAGTTTTTGTTGATTATTGTTGCTTTCTTTATAGTCTTTCAAATAGCAGGCAGTTTTTTCTTTTATAACTTGGCAATTAAGCGGGGGCCAAAGGACTTTCTGACTGGCAATGCGGATCTTAAAGTATCTGCTGAAACGATGGAAGTATTTCTGAACGGTGACTGGAGACAATGGGTGGAGGAGCAAGAATACGAAGAAATGAAGCTGACCTCTAGGGACGGTCTGGAACTGATGGGGTATTACCTGCCGGCAAAGCAGCCTTCCAACAAGCTGGTCATCCTGACGCATGGTTACCTGGGACATGCAAAACAGATGGGGCTGTACGGCCAGTATTATTATGAAGAACTCGGGTTTAATGTTTTCATGCCGAACGCGCGGGGGCATGGCCGGAGCGGCGGCGATTACTACGGCTTTGGCTGGCCGGATCGTCTGGACTTGATTGACTGGACGAAACAGCTGGTACAGAAGCAGGGGCCCGAAACAGAAGTTGTATACCACGGACTTTCAATGGGCGCGGCGACAGTATTAATGGCGAGCGGAGAAGAGGAATTGCCGAAACAGGTGCAGGCAATCGTGGCAGACAGCCCGTATCAATCCGTGTATCAGCTGTTCGCTTATCAAATGGACCGCATGTTTCATTTGCCTGCTTATCCGCTGCTCGATAATATGAGTCTGCTGACGAAGGCGAAGGCCGGCTACTCATTGAAAGAAGCGAATGCGCTGAATGAAGTCAAAAAGACAGAAGTTCCGATCTTGTATATTCACGGCAAAGCGGATACGTTTGTGCCGACCGCAATGGCGGAGGAATTATTCAATGAGACAAACAGCGAGGCAGAGCTGCTGTTAGTGGACGGTGCCAATCACGGTGAGGCATTTGTGATGGATGAGAAGGCTTATAAATTAAGGGTTTCAGACTTTTTGCGATCCCACTTGTCTGCTTTGAAAGATTGACCTGCCAAAAAATCAGCATTATACTAACTTTACAAAATGCAGGGAGAGATATTTCCCTGAAGCGAGGTTGTGGTAGATTGGTTAAAGCGACAGTGGAACAACTGTGTAAACAGCATACAGATTTAACTGATCAAGATATAAAAATTCTGCAGGAACTGGCGTTTAGTCTGCAGACATACGCAGATTTATCGGGTGATTATATGTTTATAGACTGCAAATTAAAATCCCATAATCAAGCGATTGTCGTGGCAGAAGCATTTCCCAAAGGATGCAAGCCGCTGTATGACAATTCGGTTATAGGAAAGATTGTTTTCGAATCGTTTGAGCCGGGCGTGTTTTATTCGTACCGTAATGGGAAAAAGTCCATTATTCGCCATGCTGTGACGCAGGAAGGAATCGCAGTCGATCAGACGGTGGTGCCAATCAAGAATATGTGCCATCAGGTGATTGGAGTGCTGATTCAGGAAAAAGAAGTCTCCTCCTCATCTACCGATCAACCGCTACAGAACTTTTCGGTCATTACAGAAACCGCAGAAGATCAGCTGACTAATTCGGGATTGGGTGTAGTTTCAGACTTATTAATGGAGATGCTGATCTTAACAGATGCTTCAAACCGGCTCGTCTACGCCAATCCGTCGGGTTTGAAACTGATATCTGAGCTGAGCGGCTGCGATGAACTGCACAACCAAAACTTAGTGGAACTGCTGCCGTTTTTACAGCCGGTGTATGAGCAGAAAGATGATGTATTTGTATTTGAAATGACAATTGAACGCAAAAGTCTCATAGTGAAAAAAATAAAAATGCGAGAAAAAAATAAATCCCGAGAAACCTTGCTCATTGTTCAGGATATCACCGAACTTCGGACGAAAGAAAAAGAATTAATGATGAAATCGGTTGTCATCAAAGAAATTCATCATCGTGTCAAAAACAATCTTCAGACGGTGGCAAGCTTACTGCGACTGCAAATGCGCAATGGCGTTACAGCAGAAAGCCGTACTGCATTTGAAGAAACACTGAACAGAATTTATAGTATTTCTTCCGTTTATGAAATCATTCTTGCTAAGGAACATGCGGACGATGATGATGTAAACATTATTAATTTGACAAGAAAAATCTGTTCTACTATGGTATTAAATGAATATAATTTAAAAGTAGACTTGATTATTGAGCCGAATGGCAATAAAATAGTAACAACCTCTAAGAAAGCGGTTTCAATCGCATTGATTATCAACGAGCTCATACAGAATTCCTTAAAACATGCGTTCCAAGGTAGAGAACAAGGGATTATTGATGTAGAATTTACTGTGGATAATGATTTTGTAGAACTTCACGTTTCCGACAACGGCGTTGGAATGAAGGATCCTCAGACTTCATTAGGAACGGAAATCATCCATAACCTTGTGACCAATGACCTGAATGGTGAATTCTTGTACGTGCCTAGGGAAATTGGAACTCATGCACTGATCATTTTTCCAATAGGCGCGGAGGTGGAAATCTTTGGTGAGTAAACGGATTGTCATAGCGGAAGATGAATCGATTATTCGGATGGACCTGAAAATGACCTTGCAAGACCATGGCTATGAAGTGGTGGGCGAAGCAGGGGACGGGGACAGGGCTATTGAACTTGCTTTTCTGCATAAACCGGATTTAGTTTTGATGGATATCAAGATGCCGAAGATGAACGGATTGAAGGCAAGCCGCATTATCGGAGAACAGCTGGATCTGCCAATTTTAATCCTTACCGCATACAGCCAAAAGGAATTTGTGGAAAAAGCACAGCAAGACAATATAGTGGGGTATTTGGTTAAACCTATATTGGAATCCAATTTAATTCCGGCTATAGAAGTGGCGCTTCATCAATCGGATAAAGCGAAACGACTGAAGGAAAATGTTCGGCAGGCAGAAAAGGAAGTAGAAAAGCGAAAAATCATAGAGCGGGCAAAAGGCATTCTAATGGACGCTGAGCAGTTAACAGAACAGCAGGCGTTCAAACAGATGCGGAATGAGAGTATGTCACGGCAAATGACAATGGAGTCGCTTGCCTATGAAATTATTGAATCGTACAAGTAAATAGATTTAAGCAAAGGCGCTTAAAGAGCTTCATTCTTTAAGCGTTTTTTTGTCTTCAATTTTTTCTATTATTTGTGAGTTCATCCAATGAAAAGGTGGTGATTTGCTAGTTACTGGCTGAAAATGCAACACAATATTATAATAAAAGGGGATAGCCTTTATGGAAATGATAGGTACGGTAATTGTATACATTATAATGGCCTGTGCGATTGCAGGGGCGTTTGCTTCCATCAAAAATCCGGAGGAAGGGTTAGGTAAGGAATTCATGTCAGGACTCCACGCGGTTGGACATATTTTTGTCCCGGCAGCAGGTATCATGGCATCCATCCCTTATTTGACATGGTTCATCAGTAAATTCATCGGACCGATCTTTGATTCAATCGGAGCAGATCCAGCCATTGCCGCTACGACAATTTTGGCTTCGGACATGGGTGGTTACCAGTTGGCAGAAGCACTGAAAGTTACAAATGAAGGATGGGTTATGGCGTTGATCGTCGGTTTCATGTCCGGCGCAACCATTGTATTCTCCATTCCGATGGGTCTTGCGATGCTTGATAAGCGGGATCATAAGTATATGGCACTTGGTATTATGTCGGGAGTATTGACGATTCCGATCGGAGCATTTATTGCATCTTGTTTAGTAGTTATTTTTAATACAGATGTGCGTGATGTGATTAGCACTACAGCTAATTCAAATTATGAATTTGCGATTGGTTATTTACAGATTTTCATAAATTTATTGCCATTATTAATTTTTGTTGTTTTAATCGCACTGGGATTAAAATTCTTCCCGCGTCTGATGATCAATGGATTTATGATTTTCGGGCGTGTCATGGACGCAGCAATCAAACTTGTGCTAGTGTTCTCCATTGTAGAAGTATTTACAGGCATTTTCACTAAAATCTTTGGTGTTTGGGGCTTTGATCCGATTATGGCGGATGAGGCAGACCAGTTCCGTGCGCTTGAAACAGCGGGATATATCGGAATCATGCTGGCAGGGGCTTTCCCGATGATTTACTTGATCAGAAAATATTTGGGTCGTCCACTGGAAGCAGCGGGACAGAAAATCGGCCTTTCTCCTGAAGGAAGTGCGGGTCTTCTGGCTACCGTAGCGAATATTTTGGCGATGTTCTCTTTAGTTCGTTATATGCGTCCAAAAGACAAGGTCGTTAATATTGCATTTGCGGTTTGTGCGGCATTCTTGCTAGGCGATCACTTATCATTCACGGCGAACTTCCAGCCGAACATTATTTTGCCGGTGATTATCGGGAAGCTCAGCGCTGGAATTATCGCGATTATTATTGCGTACAAACTATCCATCCCGACTGCGCGGAAATTGGAACAACAGGATCGTGAAGCAGGAATTATTCGCCCAGGCGAATACGAAGATAAAGCTGAAACTCCTCCTGTAAAAGGATAAATAGGTATTAGTTAGAGAGGGAGTGTGTAGAATGAGCGAGGAAAAGAAACGGTTTATACAGGAATTTGTTCCGGGAAAACAGCTGACACTCAGCCACTTAATCGCAAATCCTGATCCCGACATGT
Organism: Sporosarcina sp. NCCP-2331; assembly: GCF_023707945.1. Classification (NCBI taxonomy): domain Bacteria; kingdom Bacillati; phylum Bacillota; class Bacilli; order Caryophanales; family Caryophanaceae; genus Sporosarcina; species Sporosarcina sp. NCCP-2331. The sequence continues at coordinate 108,897 of NZ_BRCD01000001.1, read as the reverse complement.
TCCAGAAATTAGGTATTCAAGAGGCTGGAGCCTTGGGTATCCTAACTTGCACACCAAGCGAAACGGTGATCATCGCAGGGGATTTAGCAACAAAAGCGGCAAATGTTCGTATTGGTTTTCTGGACAGGTTTACCGGAAGTCTGGTAATTGTCGGGAGTGTGTCTGAAGTGGAAATGGCAATGCAGGAAATCAATCGGTTCTTATCTGAAAAGCTGGGTTATACACCGGCTGCCATTACGAAGTCTTAAGGAGTGGTGAGGATGCAAAACAAGGCGATGCTGGTCGGTGCGGTACGCGCAGGAAAGTCCACGTTGACGAATGCCTTGTTAGGCCGGGAAGTAAAAGCTGTCAAGACGCAGACGCTCAATTATTTTGATTGGATTGTCGATACTCCTGGGGAATATACGGAAAATCCAATGTTTTATAAAAATATCATGGCAACCGCTCTGGAAGTAACACATGTATTTTATCTGCAAGATTCAACAAGCGAAAAGCTGATCTTCCCTCCCGGCTTCAGCCTGGGAGTTCCGAAGTTGCCGATCGGCGTGATTACAAAGTGTGACCGTCCTGATGCTGATACTGAACGAGCGCTCGTCATGCTAAAAATGGTCATGAATCAAGGCCCGATCGTCATTACCTCCTCTGTAACAGGAGTGGGCATCGATCACTTGAAAGAGTTAACCAAACTTAATGACCTGGCATCCATGCGTCAATACGTCGAACAAATGGACGATGAACGCTTACTATTCCTAGGATGATACCCTTTACACCTATCGCAGAATTTGATATAGTAAAGCTCATACAAGTGAATAAAAACGGCAATGGCGCCTTTACATCTCGTGGACTTCCCACGGGTCTGTAAAGGCGTCTTTTTATATTCAAAAGCGGAAAGCGCCGTTTAGCCTCGACAGGCGTTGGAGGTCTTGCCATAAAGGCGCTTTTTGCCTTTCTGGCAGGACCGAAACGACCCGAGAGGCTGGCGCTTGCAGCTGGATGATTCTAAAGCGGAGACGGCTGTCCAGCTCCGACAGGCACTGGAGGACTTAAAAGAAAGGCGCACTTTGCCTTTCCTTTAAGTCTGAAGTGACCCGAGGAGTTAGCCGTCGCAGCTGGATAATTCAAAAGCGGAAAGCGCCGTTTAGCCTCGACAGGCGTTGGAGGGCTTGCCGGAAAATGCAGGTGCCGAACGAAAACGATGAAGGGCCGCGCCAAAAACCGCTGAAATTGCTCCAAAATGACGTGGAAGCGAGCCAAAAGCAGAGGGAACCGAACCAAAACGGCGGACGGCCGCACCAAACGCAAGCGGCACCGAACCAAAACAATGATTCACCGCACCAACCACGACGAAAACAATGGCAATTCAACAATATGAGGCACAAAATTTATTGGAAGGTAATTCAGAAAGAGGTGTGGGCGTGAGCAATTTCAATAAGCACGAAACTATCATCAGTGCAGGCATTGATATTGGCACAAGCACGACGAAGCTGATTATCAGCCGGTTCTCTTTGCGGAATGTTGCGGGAGCAGCGCATGTGCCGAGAATTGAAATAACGGACAAAGAAATATTATACAAAAGCCCGGTCTTCCGAACGCCGCTGCAAGATGCGGTAACGATTAACGTAGCGGGTGTTCAGGAAATCATTCGCTCGGAATATGAGAAGGCGGGAATTCAACCTTCTCAAATTGAGACAGGCGCTGTCATTATTACGGGTGAAACGGCTACCAAGCGAAATGCCAGTGAGATGCTTCATCAGCTGTCGGACGAAGCAGGAGATTTTCTTGTGGCAACGGCGGGACCTGATTTAGAAGGCATCATTGCAGCAAAAGGTTCAGGCAGCTACGAAGAGTCAGGCAAAAAAAGCAGCCGAGTCATTGCGAATATCGATATTGGCGGGGGAACGGCAAATATTGCAGTCTACCAAAACAAACAGTTGCTTGGCACGTGCACGATGCACATCGGCGGCCGATTGATCGAGTTTGCACAAGGCAAAGTCCGAACAATCTCACCTCCCGTCGAGCAGCTGCTGAAAGATCAAGGTTACTCGCTGCAAGCCGGTGATCCGCAAAGTGCAGCGGCAGTCAAATTCGTCACGGTTTATATGGCGGAGGCGATGGCCCGTATCTTAAAAAAAGAAGTGCATGCGCAAGATCAAGTGCTGCTGCTCGGTCATGAACCCAACTGGGCAAAGCCTGTTGATACTATCGTATTCTCAGGCGGAATATCTGAATGCATGTATCGCCATTCTTCAGATGAAGAGCAGGCGGCGCAGTATGATGACATTGGAATTCAGCTTGCCGATGCATTATTGAACAATCGATCGCTGCAGCAATTCACTTGGCAGGAGCCTGTCGAAACCGTTCGTGCGACAGTGCTTGGCGCAGGTACGCAGACGACAGAAATAAGCGGAGCGACCATCCAAGTGGCGCCGCATGAACTGCCATTAAAAAATATACCGATCTATCAATATGATTTTGAAGCCGATCTGGCTGCCGGGTTATCTAATTTTGAAAAAGCGATTGAGCAAGCGGTCGCTCTATATGATTCTGCAAAAGAAGGGCAGAACTTCGCGCTGTATCTATCCAATCTGCCGTATCTCGGATTTCGTGATGTGCAGACATTGGCGAAAGCAATCGTGCAGATCATGGATCAGCGGCCCAGGCCCGAACAGCCGATCATTCTGGTTATCCAGTCGGACCACGCCAAAGTGCTTGGCCAGACATTAGCCGCGTTACAAGTGAAACAAAGTGTAATTTGCATTGATCAAATTAATGTGGAGACAGGCGATTACATCGATATAGGAAAAATATTGGCGTCGGGCGTCGTGCCCGTCGTAGTAAAAACCTTAACCTTCCACACAACGTAAAGGAGGCATCGCACGTGAATTTATCGGCTACATTAGGCGGGGAACGATACATATTCTCCGACCTGAAAGAAGTGCTTGCAAAAGCAAACGAAGAGAAGTCCGGTGACCGCCTCGCAGGAATTGCAGCGGAAACCGTGCAGGAGCGCATTGCCGCCAAAACAGTCGTCAGTGAGCTGCTGGTCAGTGATATCCGCAATAATCCATTGATTCCGATCGAAGACGATGAGGTCTCGCTGATTATTGAAAATGATATCAACGAAAGAGTCTACAGCGAAATCCAAAATTGGAGTATCGCGGAACTCCGGGAGTACATTTTAAGCAATGAAGTGGGTGACCGGGAACTGAAACGTCTCAGCCGCGGATTGACTTCTGAAGTAATCGCGGCAGTGACGAAGCTGATGTCGAATCTGGATTTAGTGCATGCGGCCAATAAAATTGAAATCCTTTCGACGTGTAATATTACGATCGGGCATAAAGGAACATTATCATCCCGCTTGCAGCCAAATCATCCGACAGACAATATCGACGGTATCATTACTTCGCTGAAAGAGGGTCTGTCCTACGGAATCGGTGATGCTGTCATCGGGATCAATCCGGTAGACGACTCCGTAGAAAGTGTAAAGCGCGTGTTGCATGCGACAAAAGATTTTATTAATGACTGGGAAATTCCCACGCAGAACTGTGTACTCGCACACGTGACGACCCAAATGAAAGCGATTGAGCAGGGAGCTCCGGCAGATATGATTTTCCAGAGTATCGCAGGAACAGAAAAGGCTCACCGTTCATTCGGAATTTCAGCAGAATTAATTGCGGAAGCAAAAGAGGTATCGCTGAAACAAGGCACGGGTACGGGTCCGCAAACATTGTATTTCGAAACAGGACAGGGATCCGAGTTATCTGCAGAGGCGCATTACGGCGTCGATCAGGTAACAATGGAAGCCCGCAACTATGGTTTCGCAAGACACTATGATCCGTTTATCGTCAACACAGTGGTCGGCTTCATTGGGCCGGAGTACTTATATAACAATAAACAGGTCATCCGCGCCGGTCTCGAAGATCATTTCATGGGCAAGCTGCACGGACTGCCGATGGGTGTGGATATTTGCTATACGAACCATATTAAAGCGGATCAAAACGATATTGAAGATTTAAGTATTTTGCTGACTGCTGCCGGCGTGAACTTCATCATTGCTGCACCAATGGGCGATGATGTCATGCTGAATTACCAGTCGATGAGCTATCATGATGTGGCGACAGTCCTTCAAACATTAGGCAAGACACCGGCACCTGAATACTTACAGTGGCTCGAAAAGATGGGGATCTATGAAAACGGCAGATTGAGCAAGCGTGCCGGAGACCTCACCATGTTCAATCGATAGGAGGTGGATGGATTTGAACGAAGAATTGATTCAGCAGATTACTAAAATGGTTGTGGAGAAACTGGAAGCGGCAAACGGCGGACAAACGGCACAGCAGCCGGCCGATGAACAAAAGGTTCAGTTGTTTTCACAGCAGCCGGCCGGTCATTTGGCAGCTGAAACACCGCAGGCTTCACCAAGCGGTGCAGTAACATTCCACAGTACAACCGGGGAAGCAAAGCCGCAGCGCAATATTGCGACTGTGAAACCGAAACCGACTACGGCATTTGGCAAACCAAAAGCTGAAGCAGAGCAGCCGAAAGAAGATCACTTGGCGGAGTATCGCAAAAAGACCCCGGCGCGAATAGGTGTCGGCCGGGCAGGATCGCGTCCTAAAACCGATACGTGGCTGAAGTTTCGTCTGGACCATGCGGCAGCTGTCGACGCGGTATTCGGAGAAGTTCCGGATAATTTGCTTGAAGGTTTAGGGTTATTCCAAGTCCAGTCCAAAGTGGCGGATAAGGAAGAATATATCCGGCGCCCTGACCTTGGACGAAAGCTTTCCGATGAAGCGAAAACAACGATACAAGAGCGCTGCAAAAAATCTCCGGTTGTTCAGATTGTTGCGTCCAACGGTCTGAGTGCAAAAGCGATCGAGGAAAACTTGGAAGACGTCTACTTATCACTTCAGCAGTCTCTCAATAACTTGAATATCGAAATGGGTACCACGTTTTATGTCGATAAAGGCAGAGTGGCCGTGATGGATGATATCGGTGAATTGCTGAAACCGGATGTTGTGGTTATGTTGATCGGCGAACGTCCGGGACTCGTTTCGGCGGAATCACTCAGTGCGTATCTTTGCTATCAGCCGAGACACGGTACGATTGAGGCGGATCGCATGGTTATCTCCAATATTCACAAAGGTGGAATTCCGCCTGTTGAAGCTGGTGCATTTCTTGGTACGGTTATACAGAAAATCTTGAAATATGAAGCAAGCGGCGTAAAGCTTGTTCAAAAAGAAGGATAAGGAGGAGATGGACGTATGAAGATCTTTGCGGATATTCTGTCAATGCAAGTCATCCCGAACGTCAGTCCAGAACTCGCTGAAAAGTTTCAGCTGAAGCCTTATCAGCGCAGCTTAGGCTTAGTGACCACTACGATTGATGACGTAGGATATACGGCAGTAGATGCAGCTACCAAACATACTGATGTGGAAGTCGTCTACGCAAAAAGTTTCTACGCAGGCGCTGCACATTCATCCGGTCCGTTGTCAGGCGAGTTCATTGGAATAATCGCCGGACCTTCTCCGGATGAAGTGAAAAGCGGTCTGGATTCCATTCGGATCACCATCGAGAATGAAGCTTATTTCGAAGCGATCAATGGAAATCCTGATCATGCATTTTATGCACATACCATCTCGAGCAGCGGCAGCTACCTGGCGGAAATGGCAGGCATACCGGTGGGTCAATCACTGGCTTACTTGATCGCACCGCCTGCCGAAGCAATTATTGGCCTGGACGCTGCTTTGAAAGCAGCAGATGTCACGCTATGCGAATTGTACGCGCCTCCCTCCGAAACAAACTTCGGCGGCGGCCTGCTGACAGGAACGCAATCTTCCTGCCAGGCAGCAGCAGATGCGTTCAGAGAAGCTGTACAGAATATGGCGAATGAACCGCTGAGCTATTGACTGCAGAAGTAACTAGAAAGGAGTGTTTGAACTTGGTTCAATTAGTAGATAACGATTTATTGGCCCTGCAGCAAATGCGCACGGCCGTTCAAACAGCAAAAGAAGCACAAGAAAAATTCATGAGCTATACCCAGCAGCAAGTCGATAAAATCGTCAAAGCCGTTGCGGATGCAGCTTTCGCGCAATCCGGCCGTCTTGCCCAGCTGGCTGTAGACGAAACGGGCATGGGGGTAGCGGCTCACAAGAAAATCAAGAACGAAGTCGGCTCCCGTGATGTATATGAAAGCATTAAAGATCTTAAAACGGTCGGTATCATCAAAGAAGACCATTTGAATAAAGTTGTGGAAATTGCTGCTCCATTTGGTGTGGTCGCAGCCATTATACCGACAACGAATCCAACTTCCACTGCATTCTTCAAGACACTAATTTCATTGAAAACACGCAATGCGATTGTTGTCAGCCCTCACCCGTATGCAGTGAAATGTACGCAGGAGGCACTCCAAGTCTGTGACGCAGCAGCAGTTGCAGCGGGCGCGCCTGAAGGTTTGATTCAATGTCTGACGCTTGCTTCGATGGAAGCGACGCAGCAGTTGATGTCCCACAAAGATATCAATCTGATTGTAGCGACAGGCGGCGGTGCACTCGTGAAAGCGGCGTACAGCTCAGGAAAACCGGCTTACGGCGTAGGCCCCGGTAATGTACCCGTTTATATCGAGCGTTCTGCAAAAATTGAGAAGGCGGTAAAAGACATTATCGATAGCAAGTCCTTCGATTACGGTACGATCTGTGCAACGGAGCAGGCAATTGTGGTAGATAAGCATGTGGTCGATCTGGTCACACGTGAGCTGAAGAAAAACGGTGCCTATATCTTATCGGATGAAGAAAAGAAGATCATGGAAGGTGTTATTTCACCGGTTCCAGGTAAAGTCAATCCGAAAGTGGTCGGCAAGAGTCCGCAGTTCATTGCGCAGCTTGCTGGAATTTCAATTCCGGAAGGCACACGCGTAATTATTGGCTTGGAAACGGAAGTCGGCAAGAATGTTCCGTTTTCATTGGAAAAGTTATCACCGATTTTTGCAATGTATACGGTGGACGGCGTGAAGCACGCGAAGAAGGTATGTCTTGACCTACTGAACCTCGGCGGACGCGGACACAGCTTGTCGCTTCATACTGAAATCGATGCAGTGGCGCGTGAGTTTGCGATGGAAATGCCGGTATCACGTATTTTGGTCAATACGATGTCTTCGATTGGAGCAGTTGGCGGAACGACGGGCTTGATGCCGTCATTCACATTGGGCTGCGGTACATTCGGCGGCAACATTACATCCGACAACGTGACAGCGAAACATTTACTGAACATTAAACGGATGGCTTACGGCACGAAAGATGTCCAGCTGCCGAAGCATTCCGAGCCGGTGTCTCAATCAAATGAACAGCTCGTATCCAGTGTGATGAACAATGTATCATCTTCGACAAACAGCAATATCGATCCGGCATTAGTACAAAACTTAGTCAGTGAAATTGTTAAACAACTTACAAAATAAAACAATATTAGGAGGAAACAATTATGAACAGAGAAGGTACAGCATTAGGAATGGTAGAAACTAAAGGGTTAATCGGTGCAATTGAAGCAGCAGACGCAATGGTAAAAGCAGCAAGCGTAAACTTAGTCGGTAAAGTACATGTCGGCGGCGGAATCGTAACGGTACTAGTACGCGGTGATGTAGGCGCAGTGAAAGCAGCAACTGACGCAGGCGCAGCATCTGCACAGCGTGTCGGCGAATTGCTTTCTGTACACGTAATCCCTAGACCGCATAACGAATTAGAAATGATCTTGCCAAAAAGCGAATAATTACTTCGAACGCAGTAGAAAGGCGTGAACTAAATGAATCAGCAATTGATTGAACAAATTGTCGGAGAAATCCTCGGGCAGTTAGGTAAAGAATCTACTCAATTGCCGGAACGAGCGGTTCCCATTGCGGTTTCCGCCCGTCACGTACATTTACAGCCTGATCATGTGGAAGTACTATTTGGCGCAGGGTATGAATTGACGCAGCGGTCCGAGCTTTCACAGCCGGGCCAATTCGCCGCCAATGAAACGGTGATGATTGCGGGACCTAAAAGCAGTATTGAACGCGTACGGATTTTAGGGCCTGTCCGAAAAGCGACTCAAGTCGAGGTCAGCTTTACGGATGCCATGAAACTTGGCGTTAAGCCTCCACTTCGGGAATCCGGCAATATTGAAGGATCTGCTCCCATTACGTTGATCGGACCAAAGGGCAGCGTGCATATTGAGCAAGGTCTCATTATCGCGCAGTCGCATATCCATATGGCTCCCTCGGATGCAGCACGTTTCGGCGTGCAGGACGGGGAGTATATAACAGTGGAAGCAGATGGTATCCGGCCGATTTCATTCCGCAATGTCCGCATTCGGGTGAATGAACGCTATCGTCTGGAAATGCATATCGATACAGATGAAGCGAATGCCGGGTTTATTACACAGGGAACAATCGGACGTCTCGTCAAGCTGAATGAAACGGCAGAATCGGTACGCACTCAACCGGCAGCAGTTCAGAGTGCTCCTTCTGCTCCAGTAAAAGCAGCTGCTCCGCAGTCGTTTGAATTTACCAAAAAGCTGCTGTCCACTGAAGACCTTGCGTCAATTTCAGAGGATGAAATTGTGATCACAAAAGGTACGATTGTCACAGCGCTTGCGAAAGATACAGCACGGGAACTCGGTAAAACGATAACCATCAGAAAGTAGAAAAAGGTGATTACGCATGAGAATGGGCAGAGTGATCGGTAATGTGTGGGCAACCCGCAAAGAAGATGGGCTGGCAGGTCTTAAGCTATTGATTGTCCAGCCGATTGATGCACACGGCAACAGTATACAAAGCCATATGGTCGCAGCAGATCGGATTGGGGCGGGAATTGGTGACGAGGTGCTCATTACGAGCGGCGGTTCTTCACGCTTTATTTTGCCGAAAGAAAACCCGATTCCCATTGACGCGGTCATTATTGGCATTATTGATTCAACAGAAGTGAAGAGAGGTGATCTACATGAGTCAAGCGATCGGAATGATTGAAACAAAAGGGTTAATTGGATCAATTGAAGCAGCAGATGCTATGGTGAAAGCCTCGAATGTGGAGTTGGTTTCACAGGAGATGGTTGACGGCGGAATTGTAACGGTCATCGTTCAAGGTGACGTCGGGGCAGTTCAAGCAGCAGTTGACGCCGGCCGTGACGCAGCTGCACGAGTGGGCGAATTGCTCGGTGCGCATGTAATCCCGCGTCCGGATGATTCAGTGTATGAAATGGTGAAGCCGCCTGAGCCGGTTATGCCTGAAGTAAAGAAGCCGGCAGAAGTAAAGGCAAAAGCGCCGAAGAAAGACTGACTTGGTGAGTTGCGGTGGCATCGATGCAAGCGAAAGATCGGCTGCCGCACCAAAGTGACTGTACACCGAACCAAACCGGGATCAGTGCGAGCGAAAGTCTGGTGGAGGCGAGCGAAACATTCATTGGAACGCACCAAAACTGCGTTCCTCCGCACCAAAATCAAATCTCAACGCACCAAACCAATAAAAAACATCCAATCTATATAGAAAGGAGTTGTTTCCATGGCTTTCAAAAGACATAAAATTGCGGTCATCGGAGCAGGTCACACAGGTTCGACTGTTGCGTTGATGGCAGCCCAGAAAGAACTCGGCGACATCGTCTTAGTCGATATCCCGGATCTCTCCAACCCGACCAAAGGGAAAGCGCTGGATCTCCTTCAAACGAGTCCTGTCCAGCAGTTCAACTCCCGTATTACGGGTACATCGAATTATGAAGACATACAAGATGCTGCCATGGTCATCATTACCGCAGGTGTTGCGAGAAAACCAGGCATGAGCCGGGATGATCTCGTTGCGACCAATGCGAAAATCATGCAATCCGTTTCTGAACAGGTGAAACGCTATGCACCGGACAGCACGGTGCTGATTTTGAGTAATCCGGTCGATGCGATGACGTATGTTTGTTATAAGACGACGGGCTTCCCGAAAAACCGGGTGATCGGCCAATCCGGCGTACTCGATACGGCACGCTTCAACGCGTTCGTATCAGAAGAACTGAACATTTCAATTGAGGATATTTCAGGCTTCGTTTTAGGCGGGCATGGTGACGATATGGTTCCGCTTGTCCGGTATTCTTATGCCGGCGGAATTCCGCTGGATAAAATCATCCCGGAAGACCGGCTGGAAGCGATTGTCGAGCGCACCCGAAAAGGCGGCGGCGAAATTGTGTCATTATTAGGAAACGGCAGTGCGTATTATGCACCTGCAGCAGCACTGGTTGAAATGGCGGAAGCGATCATCAAAGATAAAAAAAGAATTCTGCCGTCCATCGCTTATTTGGAAGGCGAATACGGTTATCAGAACATTTATCTGGGCGTTCCGACTGTCCTTGGAGGAAACGGAATTGAAAGTGTTATTGAGCTTCCATTGACGAACGATGAACAAAAAGCGCTCGATCAGTCGGCAAATTCTGTGAAGGCAGTTATTGAAATTTGCGAACGACAAATGGCGTAATGACTTGACCACAGCGATCTCTCTAAGTCTCAGTAAAGACTTAGGGAGATATTTTTGCATAATGACTAGGTCTTTTTGCAGAAGAATTATAAATAAGTATCAGGAACTAAAAAATATTAGGAGGTAACAAATAGGTGTCAAAATTCAGAAGTATTGCTTGGAAGCTATCAGGAATTATCATAGGACTATTTTTACTTTTATTCGTTATCTACACAATCAGCACAAGTACAATCTTATATAATCAAAGCATGTCGGACTCCGAGGAATTTGCAGTTGAAAACACCCAATTAAACGCCAAAAAATTGAGCGAGCGATTTAATAAAACGAATGAAATGCTGCATACGACCAAGCACATTTTTGAGACACTGCAGTCACAAGGAAACCTCTCAACAGATGAAATCATTTCAATCATTCAAAATAACTTGGAAAAAAATATGGATGCAACCGGAATGGCAGCTATTTTTGAAAAAGGTTCTGTCAAGCTGGACGATCAAACTAATAAAAACCTGGTCGATCCAACAAAACGTTTCATTCCGTATTTATATAAAGAAGGAAGCAGCATCAATGTAGAAGCGCTCAGTGAGTATGATACGCCTGGTGAAGGTGATTGGTATTTAACTCCGAAAGCAGAGAAACGCGCGGTCATGACGGAACCATATGAATACAATGCAGGCGGCCAAACTGTACTGATGACGACATTATCCGTGCCGTTAGTTAGCGCAAATGATGAATTTTTTGGTGTGCTGACGACGGACATATCCATTGATTTCTTAAATGAACTGGTTAAAGACATCGAACCGGAAGGCGGCTATGCTTCTATTATTACGGACGCGGGCAGTCTGACGGCCAATAGCCTGAAGGATGAGATGAACGGTACAAATATGGCGCAGGCCATCAATTGGGAGCCTGTTAAACAGCAAATCAATAATTTAGAAACAAGCACCCTGTATGTAGATTCAAAATCATTGAAAGAAGAAGCATTTAATACATTTGCACCCATCGTACTGGATCAAATCGATGAAAAATGGTCTGTGCAAACGGTGGTTCCCAAAACAAAAATCCTGGAAACATTCAATGCGATTTTATGGCTTACAATTATTGCAGCAGTCGTGATGGTCATCTTGATGACTGTAGTCACAGCAGGCTTCATCTTCAAACAGCTGAAGCCGTTATCTTCCTTGCAGCAATCGATAGAGGCGGCGGCAAAAGGTGACATGACGCAAAGTGTGGAAGAAAAGTTAATTCGTAATGATGAAATCGGAGCTGTTTCGAAGGCCTATAATAATATGATTGATCAAACCAATCATGCCATTTATTCGGTACGCGATGCAGCTGCCCGTTTAAACGAATCATCTGCTCATGTCCATCAGGCATTTGAAGAAATTGTAGCGGCGAGCGAAGAAGTTTCATTGGCTACAACAGAAATCGCACACGGGGCATCCAAGCAATCCGAGGACACAGAAGAAACAAGCAACCGCATGGCTGAATTGGCGGACCAAATTAATGCATTATCCGACTTGTCAGGAAATATGGATGAACTGTCTAAACAAACCGTTTCTTCTACTGAGACAGGTATGTATGAAGTGAAAAAGCTTCGTGAGCATAATATATCGGCTAACGAAATGACAGAAAAGGTCCAGTTGCAGATGGAAACCCTATCGAATAAAATCGGTGCCATCAATCAGGTCATCACGTCCATTCATGATATCACCGCGCAGACGAACCTCCTTGCATTAAATGCGAGCATCGAAGCTGCAAGAGCGGGTGAGCACGGTAAAGGGTTCGCCGTCGTCGCGGAGGAAGTTCGAAATCTGGCCGAACAGTCACAGAAAGAAACAAGCGTTATTTCAGAGATTGTAAAAGAAATCGTAGCAGAATCAAAGCAAACGACAGAAGTGATTACAGCGAATATGCAGGTGATGGAAGAGCAAAACCAATCTGTCACAAGCACAGAAGTCTCATTCACACAAAACGTGGAATTGACCAATCAAATGCGCCAGGCCATCATGGAACTGGCAGCTGAGCTGGAAGAAATGCTTGTACACAAAGATCAGGCAATGCTTGCGATTCAGAGTGTTTCAGCAGTATCTGAAGAAACAGCAGCTTCTGCTGAACAAGTGAGTGCATCGTCTGAAGCACAGCAGAGTGAAGTAGAGCGTGTGGCGGAATCGACCAACCGAATGAAAGAAATTGCAGGTGAATTGCAGGATGTAGTCGGCCGGTTCCGATTAGAATAGTATGAATGAACGCAGAAAACCTTCTTCCGCCAATCTTTTTGGCAGAAGAAGGTTTTTTCATATAGGCAGTATATGTGTATGAATTTATCTAATTTAGTAACTAAGCTTGAAATTTTCTATTGCGCAATTGAATATATTTATAGTATAATGTTCTGAATAGGAAGAATTGAAAATCATGCACACTAATATTTCCGGAGTAGAAGAAAGAGAAATTCCTTATACCTTTATCAGAATATGTAAGCGCTTCCAAATGACCTTGTGAGAGGGATACTTTTTTCAGGTCGGCGCATATAGTAAAAATACAAGGATAGGTTTCTAAATTCTCTGTTCGGGCATATACTGTGCAAACATTAAAAATCAGGAGGTCATTTCTATGAAAAACAATACCTATCAAAACAATTCAGCACTGCCGGAGCAAAATGAGCAATTCTATTTAATCACAGGATACTCGGAGAATGGCTTTATCCATGGGATTACATGGGAAGAAGCTTATGTACAAGGATTGGCGGAGTGCGGCTGTCTATGCGAACAACAACTAATGTAACCGGCGAAGAAAATTCGATACAGGGTGCCTGACAGGAAACAATTGTGATGAAGTCCACACTTGTTTTGTGCATAGGCACCCTGTTTTGTTATGCCGTTAGTCTTTTGATGCTGCATCTTTCTTATCTTGTAACTTTATCCACTTTTGAGAGTCTAAGTGGGAAAGGGGGCTTACGATATGAAAAAAAGTCGATTGTTAATCAGTTTGATCTTAGTATTATTCAGTTTACTGGGATGCCAGCAGAATGAGCAGACGGAGGAAAAGCAGGGAACACCGCTTTTAGGGGAAGTGACAAATCAAGCAGAAGTGACCGAAGATGATTTTGTCTACCGGTTAGTTTCCGAAAAACAACAGTATCAAGTTAGCGAGCCGATAAAATTATATGCAGAATTAGAATATACAGGTGATCAAGATGAAGTAGAAATCACCCATGCCACTTCGCCGTTTTATTTTCCTATTACTGAAACAACAAGAGAATACGATATTGAATACTCTATGGATATGCCTTTAGAGCGAACCATGCTGAAAAAAGGGGAATCGCTTCGTATGGATTATGAATCCAGCGGCAGTTTTCTGGACAGGGATACTGAAGAATATAAAACGTTTATGAAACAAGTCATGAACGGCCACTTTCCTGCGGGTCAATATGTTGTTGACGGTAATGCCGACTTTAATTTAATTGGAACCGAAGAAAAAAAGTATCAAATAGAGGCGCCGGTGAAATTTCAGGTTGCTGGTGGAATCAAAAAATTCAGCTTATCCAAGTCGAAAGGTTTCGGTCAAGTGAATGGGGATATTTATGCAGAAATAGATGACGAAGAATCAGCTGAATTGATCCAGACTGCAATTTTGAATGCTGTGAAACAACCTGGCATAGTCGATACGGCGGCTTCTGATTATGATATGAAAGTGTCCTATGAAGACGGCGGAACGCAGGGATATCATTTGTGGATTGGTGAAAAGGGACAGAAGAGTACAATTATGCGGGTTGATGACACACATAGGATTTATACTGTTTCAAAAGAGATGACGGAGCTGTTGTTTGAGATTGTTAACAAATAGCTATTTCTTTCATCCGTCACAAATCATACTCTACCACCTTCGCCTTCATCCGTGGTAAAATAGAACAAACCAAATAAATGAGTTTGCACGATGCGCCGGTACCTATCAAGGTATAAAAGGGAATTCGGAAATCGAAGCTGTCCCCGCAACTGTACACACGGACGACCGCCAGAAACAGCCACTATGGAGACATGGGAAGGCTTGGCGGAAGGATGAAGTGAAGCCAGGAGACCTGCCGCGCATCGTCAAAGCGACACTTTCTTCGGGGGTTGAGAGGTGGAGGCAAAAAAGTCTCTGATCATCATGCGGCTTGCATGGTTACTTTAGAGTTGCTTATTTTTGTTTCCTCATTCACAACTATTGCAATCATACTGCCGAAGAGGCGGAATGATTGTTTTTTGTTGTTTACGAAAGGAGACGGCGAGATGAAGGTATTGGAACAAACAGAAGAGCGGCCGCATGAACGCGCGCTGCTGACTATTTTATACAAACAAGCAGAACAATTGCGCAAAAAACCGGCATACGAAGGATTTCACCATACCGTGCGAAAGCTGCTGGAAGCCGGGTTATACGGCAGCTGGGTCAATCATTATTCTGCCAATGAAATTAAATGGCTGGGCCTGCAAATTGTACCTGAACGCGATCAGCTTCTTTGCATCAGACAGCTCCGTCAATATATGAATGAATTTGTCACATGCAATCATTATGATTGGCCAATGGGACTCCCGCAAGAACGGCTGATGCTCATTGCGATGGCTGCCATGCAGCAGGAAACCGTCCAGCGTCTGCAAAAAGTCAGGGAAGCTTATTGGGTATTGAGCAAGGGATATGTGACGCTGCCGGATGAGGTGATGGCATTTCTCGGCAAGACATTCAGCCAGCGTCAGTCTGCAAGCGTGCCGCATTTGTTGGATTTGCTGGATATACGAATTCAATCGTATTTATCCAGCAGAGTAAAGGAGAAGCATATCCGTATACCCCATACATTTATGGAACAAGTGAAGGCGTGCGGTTCCTGGCTGGTATTTAATATGGAAGAAGTCCGGCGCGAGATGAATTGTTCTCTTCACGATGTCGACAGTGAGGCATTTCATCAGGCTGTTGCGAATCCTGCCATTACGCATAAAAAACTATCGGCTATCGGCCTGATGAAACAGCTGCTGGCCAGTGACGGTGTTGTTTTTCATTTTGAGGAAGATAGTCAGTCTGATATCGGAAGATTAGGTTCTTCTATTCAACTGCCGCGTGTGATGAACGGCAATACTTTGGCGCAGGTTTGTGCCATACAGGTCCGTTTACTGAACGGTATATTGGATTTTTGGGAGAGAAAAGATCGCAGGCGGGAAGTGCGTATAGAAGTGGCCGGCTGGGAAGAACTGCTGGCGGGCCAACGAATTGGACTGCATTCCGAACAGGCTGTGTCCTTTATAGAACGGCTGTCTGAAGAGATAAATCTGCACGTAATCAAAGCTTCATTGCAATTGGCGAAAGAGAAAGGACCCTATCCGCAATTTGAAGGCTCGTGCTGGCAGGATGGAAGCTATTTTGAACAGCGGCATTATACTTCTGAAGCGTGGCAGGAAATCAGCAATGAAATCAAGCAGTACGGCATTCGAAACGGCAAGTTGCGAAAAGCTTCGGATACTGTGAATTTGTCAGAACATCCCCCGACTAAGCACCGACAGCTATCGATGATTAACCGGCTCGCTGCACAGCAGCAACATACGGAGATTGGCGGTTCCATCACATTGGAAAAGTCTCCATTACTGGAAACGGCGGAATTATTACAGCTGCTGATGAAGGCTTGGAGCAGCGGGATAGAAGAAGTAAGGATTATTTAAAAGGGATCTGCGTAAGGCTCTGTTCTTGATAACTTGTCTTGTGCGTATTGCGAGAATCATGCTGCAGTTTGACCCCTCTTCGGCGCTTAGGGGTCGCCTTCTACTGTGAGCATACTGGCGAAAAGCATGGCTTTCTGCCAAAGAAGCTTGGCGGATGATCATAGTACCCGCTCAATCGCTCATAGTCCAGCCTCATCCACTCATAGACATCGGCTGTATGATCATTCGGCTCAGCTACGTGATCATACAGCATACCGGCATGATCATTGAACCGATCTCCGCGCTCATAGCCGCTCTGCAGTTATGCCTCTGCGGTTGTTAGGAATATATATTAAACATTCCGCTTAGACTTCTCAACAAACAGAAAACCACCCCGACGGGTGGTTTTCTGTTATTGCCATTAATCTCGATCCCAAAAGCGTTGCTGTGCTACGGCAGCCACAAATTCTTCTCCGAAATTTGTATTTCCTGAAGCAAATACGACTCCTGCCATATTGCTTTCGTTGGACTTCTCCAGGAATGCCTGGCCTGAAGAAGCTACACCGATCGGTTTATAATGAGTGTAGGCTACGCGCAGATAGTCTGCAATTTCGTAATCAAATCTGCTTTGATTTTTATGCGTTCCGCCTACGATATAAATAGAGTCCAGCAAATAGGGGCTAGTCGTGATAAATGTCTCGTTGACTTTTAGCTTGGTTCCGTCATCACCGGTAACAGTGCCCAGTGTGTCGCTGACAATCACAACAAAGACTCCATACTTCTTCAGTGTTTCAAGCGCACCTGAAACTTCATTCGCAGGGAAGCCGTCACCGACCAATACGCCGACTTTCATAGAGTACGCATATTTCGGCGTATTTGCCTGGCTGAGGGAAGGGTAGCTGGTCGTAACCTGCACAGGCGTTCCGCTAGGCCGGTCCACGCCGATATTGTCCGCTATCGTATTCGCTAATTCTCTGTCTACATTTATCAGCATATCGACGTTTTGCTGACGCACCGACTTGCTTTTTACGCTGCCGAGCTGATAGCTGAAACCGTCAATTGTATGCTGTTTCTCAACAGGTGTCAGACTGTTCCAGAAAATTCTTGGCTGCGTGAAGAAATCGTCGAACGACTTGCTTCGTGCCCGGATCGCATGGCCGTCTATTTTCTTCGGATACGATTCATAGCCGCCTTCTTCCGGCGGAGTCGTGTACGGAGTATTATTAGCCAGTGAGTTTTGATGGTAGTTGACTTGGTCGGTATCAATCCGATATCTCATAGCGCCCCGTCTTGTATTGTTATGGAACGGGCAGATTGGCCGGTTGATCGGCAAGTCCTGGAAGTTTGCGCTGCCAAGTCTGTGATATTGGGTGCTCTGGTAGGCGATCAAGCGGCCCTGCAGAACCGGGTCATTGGAGAAGTCGATTCCCGGAACTACATTTGCAGGGTTGAACGCCACTTGCTCCAACTCAGCAAATTCATTATCGACGTTCCGGTTCAATGTCATCTTGCCGATCAGCTTAACCGGAATCAATTCTTCCGGCCAGAATTTAGCCGGGTCCAGAATATCAAAATCAAATTTGAACTCGTCTTCCATCGCAACCAGCTGAACGCCCAGCTCATATTCTGCATAAGCTCCGCGGTCAATCGCTTCCCTCAAATCACGGCGGTGGTAATCCGGATCAATTCCGCCAATTTTTTGCGCCTCATCCATCAGCAGCGAATGCACGCCGAGCACAGGCTTCCAGACAAACCGGACAAAAGTGGCCACTCCTTCTTCATTGACCAGAAGATACGTATTGATCGAAAAGGATTCAATCATCCGATAACTTCTCACGATGCCCCGATCCGACATAATCCACATGACCATGTGAAGGGACTCCTGATTATTCGCGACATAATCCCAAAAATTATCATGTGCACCGGCAGCTGTCGGGATTCCGGTGCGGGGTTCAGGTTTGTAAGCGTGAATCATGTCCGGGAACTTCATGGCATCCTGATTGATCAATACAGGCATGGCAATGGTAGTCAGATCATAATTTCCTTCCTCCGTGTAAAACTTCACTCCTTTACAGCGCAAATCCCTTGCCGTATCTTTAGAACCCTTACTCCCTTGCACAGTAGAGAAGCGGACGAATACCGGCGTCTTTTTGCCGGGCTCCTGTAAAAAGCATGCTTTGGTGAACTGACTCATCGACTCATAGCATTCAAACTCTCCATGTGCGCCGTACCCTCTCGCATGCACGATTCTTTCAGGTATTTCCTCATGAAGGAAGTGGGTCATTTTTTCAAAATATTCATAGTCCTGACGAAGTGACGGACCGCGTACACCGGCTGTCAGCTGCTCCGAGTCATTAGACAGTTTCTTTGACTGGTTGGTTGTTAACGGCTTTCCTGTATTTTGAACACGGAATTCCTCCAGTTGCTCGTTTTTACTGTTGCCATCGTTTTCACGGTTATTTCCTGAGTGTGATTTATCCATACACACGCACCTTTCCTGAGTAAAGTTTCCGATCGTTATCATACTATGCGCGCTAATCAGCAATATTCATTGTATGGATGTAAGATATTGTGAAGCACGTTGCATTTCCTTCCCGCCCCCTATTGAGATGAAAACTGAAGTGGCGTAAGATAACACTAACTAGCAGTTTTCATCAGAGGTGAAGCGGATGTTCCAATTTGATACATTAGGACAAGAGATGGTGAAAGAGATATCGAATTTGATTCAGCAGCAGGTGATTTTAACAGACCGCCGCGGCTTTATTCAGGCGAGCACAGACGCTGCCCGGATCAATCAATTCCATGAAGGTGCATTGTTGAGCATTCGACAGAAAGAAATGCTCTATATGGATGATGACGAAGTAGAGCGATTGCGCGGTGTGCGTAAAGGGATCGCGCTGCCGATTATTATTGACGATGAACCGATTGCTGCACTCGGCATTACCGGTGAACCTGAGACAATCAGGCCGCAAGCACAGCTGATTTTACGTGTTGCAGAACTATTCATTCAAGATTCCATGAAGCGAAAGCAAAAAGATGAAAAGGTACGGGATTTGGAGTTCTTCGTGTTTGACTGGCTGACGGGAATGAAGAAAGACGAGCGATTTGGAGAGAGGGGCACACTGCTCGGAATTGACGTGACACAGTATCGGCAAGTAGCGGTCATTGAAGTGATTGATTTATTGGAACAGTTCTCGATTGAGGAAATAGACATATTTACATCGATTCAAAACATCCACAAATCCATGAAAATGATACGCTGGGCGCAGAACAAGATTTTGCTGCTGCTGCCTGAAATGAATCAGGAAACTCTCGCCCATGAATTAAATTTCTTGCTGCTTCATATGAAACGGCGTAAAAAGGTCCAAGTCGTTGCGGGGATCGGAGCACCGACAGATTACTTTGACCTGGCTAAATCATTTGGACAGGCGGAGCGCGCAGTCAGTGCTTCGAAAAGATCGGGTGAAATCGTATTTGAGCATGAGCTGCGTCTTGAAATTATATTACAGAGCATCCCGGTAGCGGCACGAGCTGATTTTCTGAGCCGGACTATTGCGCCGCTTATGAAAGAAGAAGAGCTGCTGCATAACCTGAAAGTCTGGTTTTCGGAAAACCAATCCATGCAAAATACCGCGCAGCGTTTGCATATCCATAAGAACACGCTGTCCTACCGCCTGCAGAAAATCGAGCAGTTAACGGGGTTATCTGTATCAAGTACACACGATGTGTTTCTGCTTTACTTGGCGTTGTCACTGCTGGACGAGCAGATGAATAAGTGAACAGTGCTTCGCTTCCTATAATGGAATCGGAGTTTTTCTTAATTGAATGGGAAAACAAATCATTTTCTAAAATCCTGCGTCCTATTCATGGCAGGCTTACCCTGTGTCTTATCCCAAGAGTGTCAGGAGGATTTATTTTGAATAAAATCAGAAACGCTACAACTATGCAATGGATGATATTTTCGATCCTGGCACTTTGCTGTATTACTTCACTCATTTTTGTCAATCACAATTATTCATTTTATGACCGTCCGATCGCTGAGGTGGTCGATACGACAATGGAAGAGGCAATAGATGTAACAGATCTTCACGGCAATGAAGACACGCTGTTTATTCAGAACATCACAGCAGTGTTAAAAAACAGCGAAGAAAAAGGCCAACAGATCCATTTGAATAATAAATATTCCACTTCAGGTGCGTATGATCAGCAATACCGTATAGGAAACGAACTTTTTGTTTCCATTGATTCGAAGACTGACGGGGATCTGGCAGGTACCATTACGGATGTGAAGCGTGATAAATATGTGCTCGTTGTTGCCTGGATTTTTATCTTTACCTTAATACTTGTCGGGCATAAGCAAGGCCTGCTGGCGATCGCCAGTTTTGTGATCAATGTGTTGCTGCTGTCTTTCGCACTGGATATCTACGTGAATTACTCAAACGTCAGCCTGCTGTTGGTCTGCGGAATATGTATCCTGTTATTTACCGCGATATCGCTTCTTCTCGTCAGCGGGTTTAATGTAAAAACATATGCGGCAATTGCAGCGACGCTCATCGCAACAGCTGCATCGCTGTCTGTGACTGCCCTTGTCATCTGGCTTACTTCCGGAAATGGTCTGCGTTATGAGGAAATGCAGTTTTTGACGCGTCCTTACCATACCGTGTTCATGGCGGGGCTGTTCATTGGGTCGCTCGGTGCCATTATGGACGTGGCGATTACTATGTCCTCGTCGATTTTTGCCTTATATGAAAGAGACCGTGATATCTCAATAAAAGCACTGAGATCATCGGGTATAGGAATTGGTAAAGATATTATGGGGACCATCACAAGTATTTTGTTCTTTGCCTATATCAGCGGCTCGATTCCAATGTTGATTCTTTATTTGAAGAATGCTTCTCCAGTCGGATTTGCACTTTCGATGAATTTGTCACTGGAGCTGGCACGCGCATTGGCGGGTGGAATCGGCATCGTGCTGACGATTCCAATCGGTCTGTACACGGCTATATTCTTCATTGAGCGAAAGAGGGCGAGAGTATGAATGCACTAGTATGGCTCTCAGGAATTTTACTCGTATTGATGGTAATCGTTGGCGGGAAGAGTGGAGCGCGGTCTTTCTTTTCGTTGTTCTTGAATTTTGGCGTAATCTTTTTTACGATGTTTTTCATGCTCGATCCATCTGCCAATCCCATTCTGATCACGTTCATTGCCAGCACGCTGATCGGATGTATCAGTCTTTTCTATATTAATGAAGTAAACAGCAAAACGACGATTGCTTTTATTTCGACGATGATCACTAATGTGATAGTACTTTCTTTCATTGTTTTTGTTTCACAGAAACTGATGATACAGGGGTTTGGTGAGGAAGAGGAAGAGGCGATTGCGGGGCTGTCGCTCTATATCGGCGTGAACTTCATGAAAATCGGAGCTTCTGTCATTATTATGAGTACGATTGGTGCAATTATGGATGTAGCGATCTCGATTGCGTCCACCATGCATGAAGTGTGTAGGCATAATCCTGCAATCAGCAGGAAGGAATTGTTCAAAACAGGTATCAGCATCGGCCGTGATATTCTGGGAACAGATACGAATACACTGTTCTTCGCCTTTTTTGGAGGCTATCTAGCTCTGCTGATTTGGTTCAAGGATCTGGAGTATTCAATTGGAGAAATTATCAATTCTAAAATATTCAGTTCTGAAATGATTTTGATTCTTTGTGCAGGAATGGGCATCGCACTGGTGATACCGATAGCTTCGTGGATTAATGCAAATTATTTAGTCAGAAGAAGAGAAAAGTCATAGGAGAAACAGCGGGATAATCATTCAGCTGCTTCTCTTTTTTTCACCCAAATATGTAAGCGCTTACTAGTATATTAGTATAATAGCATACAATTTAGTTCTAAATACACAGTGTTTTGTATGTGTGAACAATTAAGCGGCAAAATTCGACAAGTAATCTTGTGTACTTGTCTATATGAATAAAATAGTTAGACTATTAGAATTAGACTAATTAATCAAACGCTTAGAAAGGAGGAGCTGGATGGACACACAAATACTGAAGCGGTTAGTCGCGATTACTGGAGAGGCACATGCGAAAACGACAGTTGCACAGAAGCTTGCGTATTCCTATGACGCAACAGCCAACTTTCAGGCGATGCCGGATATTGTGCTGTCACCTTCTTCCATTGAAGATATACAGGAAATCGTCAAAGTTTGTGCGGAGTTTCAAGTGCCGATTGTCCCTAGAGGATCCGGGACAAATTTGGCGGCCGGTACGACGCCGACATCCGGCGGAGTGGTCTTGCTTTTCAATCGGATGAACAGAATTTTGGAGCTGGATGAAGAAAATTTAACTATTACTGTCGAACCCGGTGTTATCACCCAGACCATCAATGAAAAGGTCGCGGCGAGCGGTCTGTTTTATCCGCCTGACCCGAGCTCAATGAGTATATCGACAATCGGCGGCAATGTCAGCGAGAACTCCGGCGGCCTGCGTGGTCTGAAATACGGCGTGACGCGGGATTATGTCAAAGCATTGAAGGTCGTCATGCCGACAGGTGAAGTGATAACGACGGGCGGCAAATTGGCGAAAGACGTGGCGGGCTATGATCTGACCAGTCTGTATGTAGGATCAGAAGGGACGCTTGGAGTCATTGCGGAAATCACGCTAGGTTTGATTCCGGAACCAGAGACGAAGAAAACCTTGCTCGCTTATTACAATGAACTTGAAGAAGCGGCGGAGACGGTCTCTTCCATTATCGCTGCGAAGATTGTGCCGGCTACTCTTGAGTTTTTGGATAAAGGCACGATTCAGGCAGTGGAAGATTTCATGCATATCGGCTTGCCGACTGATTGTGAAGCGATGCTGCTGATAGAGCAGGACGGTGATGAGGCGGTAGTCGATAAAGACATGGCGCTCGTGCATCAGCTCTGTATGGAGCATGGTGCCACCTCCGTCCAAATGGCAAAGTCAGCAGAAGAAGCGGCCCAGCTCAGTATCGCAAGGCGTGTGGCATTATCAGCATTGGCGCGTCTGCGGCCGACGACCATTCTGGAAGATGCGACGGTACCGCGGTCGGAAATTGCCAAGATGGTGAAGACCATTCAAAATATTGCTGTCAAATACAATCTGCTGATCTGTACATTCGGACATGCGGGAGATGGAAATCTTCATCCCACGATTTTGACAGATGAACGTGATCCGGAAGAAATGGAACGTGTGGAAGCGGCATTCGCCGAGATTTTCGACCGTGCCATTCAACTCGGCGGCACTATTACTGGAGAACACGGGGTAGGCGAAATGAAATCTCCTTATTTGGAGTGGAAGATCGGGCCTGAAGGAATCGCTGTCATGAAGAGTATTAAGCAGGCGATCGATCCGCTCAATATTATGAACCCGGGAAAGATGTTTGCGAAGGATATGAAGAAAAGGATTGTGGTGCAGCATGAGTAACGCTCAACCAGAAGCCATCCGGCAGGCGTTCGTTACGCACGTAGATGAAAATCGGCTGATGGACTGCATGCGCTGCGGGTTCTGTTTACCTGCCTGCCCCACATATATTCATTCAGGTTATGACGAAACCCAGTCACCGCGGGGACGCATCGCCTTAATGAAAGCAGTGAGAGACGGCGTGGTGGAATGGGACGGATCAATTGAAGAATCATTTGATCTATGTCTCGGCTGCCGTGCATGTGAACCCGCCTGTCCCGCCGGCGTGCAGTATGGAACATTGATTGAAGAGACACGAGACGCAATTGTTTCGGCAAAACAGCTGTCAGTGAAAGAGAAGGCCATCCGTAAAGGTGCATTTGACCATCTATTCGCTGATCAGAAGCGGATGAAGCAGGCAGTCGGACTTGTACGGTTCTATCAGAAATCCGGCCTGCAGAAAGTGGTCAGGAAAGTCGGCTTTCTGGACTTGTTCCCGCCGGTTATGCGGGATATGGAAAAAGTCTTGCCGGATCCGCCGAAGCGCCGGAATGTGCTGATTCATTCGGAAGCGAAGAAAACGAAGGTAGCGTTCTTCACCGGCTGTCTGATGGATACGATGTTTCAGGAAACGAATCGCAACACGATTGATCTGCTGGAATATCTCGGCTGTGAAATCGTCATCCCGAAAAACCAGCAATGCTGCGGTGCGCTGCAGGGGCACAGCGGCGAGATGGACCGCGCAACCCGCAATGCCAAAGCGAATTTAGAAGCATTCGATGCCGAAAATGTAGACTTCATCGTCAACAACGCAGGCGGATGCGGTGCATTTCTGGCAGAATATGACCGTTTATTCGAACAGGACGCAGCACTTTCAGCAAAAGCGAAAGAGTTTGTTGAAAAGCAGATCGACATCTCTTCACTGCTCGTACAGCTGGGCATCGTGGAGAAACTCGCTGCACGTCCGGGTTCTGACATAAAAGAATTGATTACTTATCAGGATTCCTGTCACCTGCGCAACGTCAATGGCGTGATCAATGAACCTAGAGAGATCCTGCGCGCCATGAACGATGCGGTATTCGTGGAACTGCCCGGTGCCCGCCTATGCTGCGGATCCGCCGGTATCTATAACTTGCTGCAGCCCGAAATGGCCATGACCATTCTGGACGCCAAGATGGAAGAGGTGCAAGACATACAGGCAACCGTCATCGTAACCACCAACCCGGGCTGTCTGCTGCAAATGAAAGTAGGTGTAGAAAGGGAGGGACTCTCACAAACATCAAGAGCTGTTCACATCGTTGATTTGATTCATGAAAAGTTATTCTGATAAAAAACTGGAGGGAAATGAAAATGAAAATGAAAAAGAAGAGTGTACTAGGGGCGATTGGATTATCAGCTATGCTGATGCTGGCGGCATGTTCATCAGACAAAGAAGGAGAAACATCTGCAGACAGCGGTAAAGCGGAATCAGAGGGTAAATCCTACAACCTGAAAATGTCCGTAACTGTCAATGACTCATCCACTTGGTATCAGGCGGCAGACAAATTATCGAAAGACCTGAAAGAAGAAACAGACGGCCGGATCAATATCGAAGTCTTCCCGAATGAACAATTATCAAACGGCGACCAAGGTAAAGGCGTCGAGCTCCTGACAAAAGGACAGACTGACTTGAGCCTTCACTCCACGATTATCTATTCAATCCTTGATGATCGTTTCGGAGTAGCGAGTGCACCGTTCCTGTTCAAAGATAAAGACGGCGTGGACAAAGTATTCAACGGTGCCGGCGGAGAAGCCATCGCAGAAATCCTCAATGAAAAGAACGTTGAGCTGCTTGGCTTTGGGGAAAATGGTTTCCGTCAGATTACCAACAGCAAAAAGGAAATTAAGTCACCAGCTGACATGAAAGGTCTGAAAATCCGTATTCCTGGAATTACGATGTATACCGATCTATACCGTGCTTTAGGTGCGGATCCAACGACTATGGCATTTTCCGAAGTCTTTACAGCGCTGCAGCAAGGAACGATTGACGGCCAGGAGAATCCGATCGATGTCATTCATTCGTCCAAGCTGAGCGAAGTACAGGATTACTTGACGACTTGGAACTATTCTTATGACCCGCTTGTATTAGGGATCAATAAAAAGTTGTTTGACTCCATGAGTGCAGAAGATCAGGAGCTGGTGAAGAAGCTGGGTAAAGAAGCAGCGGAATATCAAGTAGAGCTGGCACGTGAAACGGAAGCGAAGCAAATTGACGAGCTGAAGGATGCGGGGATGCAGTTTTACGCACCGACTGAGGAAGAATTAGCGGTGTTCACAGAAGCGGTACAGCCTGTTTATGAAAAATACGAAGATATCTGGGGCAAGGATCTGTTGGAAAAGTTCCGCGACCAATAAGGACTGGAGGGTGGATACATGGGAAAGGTACTCAATAGATTAGAAGAGTGGATTGTCGTCATCGTGTTGTCCATCATGTCCACCATTGCATTCGTCAATGTGCTGTCCAGAGGGTTTGCCAATTATTCATTTTCCTTTACGGAGGAAATCACAGTAAATTTGTTTGTCATGTTGACATTTGTCGGAACGGCCATTGGTGTGCGTGAATACGCGCACCTTGGCTTTACGCTGATTTACGACAGAGGGAACAGACTGCTGAAGAATATCATCACGATTTTGGTAGGCTTGATGATGGTGCTATTATTTTTCATTCTTTTATTTTATGGAATTAAGATGGTGCAGTATCAGGTGGATATGGGGCAGAAAACGCCTTCTCTTGGCTGGCCACAATGGTGGTTCTCCATGTCGATGCCGATTGGAGCGTTCTTCTGTTTGATTCGCTCCATTCAAGCAACAATCACGGAATTCCGTCAGCAAAATGGGAAGGGAGAGCAGCCATTATGACAGCTATTATTTTATTCGGCCTGTTTTTTATCTTAGTTATGCTTCGAATGCCGATTGCTGTAGCGCTGGCGATCTCATCCATTGTGGTGCTCTTTACAGGCAGCGGGTTATTCGGCTTGGAATTAGTAGCAGATATTATGTATACGAGTGTGGCGAAGTTTACGCTGCTTGCGATTCCGTTTTTCATTTTGGCGGGCGTCATTATGGAGCACGCAGGGATCTCGAAGCGCTTGATTGATTTTGCACAAGCTTTGGTCGGTCACCGGAAAAGCGGAATTATCTTTGTTACCGTGATGACGGCGATTTTCTTTGCTGCCATCTCTGGTTCCGGCCCGGCGACTGTAGCGGCAATCGGCGGTATTTTGATTCCGGGCATGGTAAAGAACGGGTATAAGACCGAAACAGCAGCCGGCTTAGTTGCGAGTTCGGGTGCAATTGGGATTATCATACCTCCCAGTATCGCATTTATCGTTTTTGCAGTCGTAGCAGGTGATCAAATTCCTGTTTCTATCGGACGGCTGTTCATGGCAGGCGTGATTCCAGGACTGTTATTAGGTGCAGGTTTCATCCTGGCAGCCATGTTTGTCAGACGCCGGCAGGAAAAGCGCGAAGGCCCGATAGCTGCTCAGCAGAAAACAGAGCCGGCTTCCGGAAAAGAACGTTTACAGGCATTTGTCAGTGCGATCTGGGGACTGCTGATTCCGGTCATTATACTGGGCGGGATTTACGGCGGGTTTTTCACGCCGACAGAAGCCGCAGTTGTCGCCGTATTCTACAGTTTGTTCATTGGTTTTTTCATTTACCGCGAATTAACACTGAAGAAACTGTACGATATTTTGGTGGCGGCAGGCATTCAGACAGCGGTCGTCATGTTCATCGTCAGTGCGGCAAGTGTATACGCGTATATCATTACGACGGAGCAGATTGCCACACAGGTATCCGACGTCATGCTGGGTATTTCCGATAATAAAATTATTATTCTGCTGCTGATCAATATCATTCTATTGATTGCGGGGATGTTTATCGACGCAATTTCTGCCTATTATATTTTCGTGCCGATTTTACTGCCTATCGTGCTGTTGTTTGATGTGGATCCCACCGTGTTCGGTGTGTTCATGACAGTCAACTTGGCGATCGGACTCTTTACACCGCCTGTAGGTCTCAACTTGTTTGTGGCCGCCGGGATATCCAATACATCGATCGGACAAATATCAAGAGGGGTCTTGCCTTTCGTTGTCTCCTCGATCATTATTTTGTTCCTGATTACGTATATTCCTCAAATATCCACATTTCTGCCAGACTTATTAAATATTAAATAGATACAGGGAGGGATGCTTGTGAAACTGAAAGGCCAGACAGCGATCGTCACGGGGGCAGCCAGCGGTATTGGCGCCCGGACGGCCCTCCTTCTCTCTCAAGAAGGAGCTAATGTTGTTTTAGTCGACTTAAACAGCTGCCGCAGCACTCTGAATGACATTCAAGAATCACGTGAAGAAGCGGGAGTCCTGGAGTGTCTGGGCGATATTCGGGATAGTGAGTTTGTAAGCGCTGTCATCGCGAGGGCATCCGATACATTCGGCGAATTGCATATCCTGATTAATAACGCAGGCACTTGCAGCAGAAATAGTTTAGAAACCATGACACTTGATATGTGGGACCGCGACATGGATACAAATGCAAAAGCTGCATTCCTGTTTACTCAAGCCGTTGTTTATCCGCATATGATGGGACAAAAGTACGGTCGGATCATTAATATCAGTTCGATTTCAGGAATGAATGGCGGCGTCATCTCCGGCGGTTCCAAAGACGGCAGATCCGGGCCGGCCTACTCGGCTTCCAAAGGTGCAATAATTGCGTTGACGAAGTGGGTGGCGAAAGAGCTGGGGGAATACGGGATCACGTGTAATTCAGTGGCACCCGGGGCAACTGAAAGTGCGATTACGGCAGGTATTGAATACGATGTCAGCGGCCAGGCGGTCAAACGGATCGGCACGCCTGCTGATATCGCACAGGCTGTTTTATATTTTGCATCATCCGAATCAAGCTATACGACAGGACAAATTCTGAAAGTTGATGGAGGGTACAGTTTTGGATAATCGTATTCAAGCGGTGTATGACGGCACGACGAATCGCATCATCGGACGTTTGAAGAAAGATATTGATTTGTTTGAAGGCATTATTGAAATATGCAAAGAGCACAGCGTGGAAGCGGCACAGTTTCAATGCATGGGCTCTCTCGCACACGCCACATTCGTACAGCTGGATCAGAATGAGGACAAGTCCCTGCAGTATTCCAATCGGATTGTCACGGACACTCCGGTTGAACTGCTGACAGGTACGGGCTTTGTCGGTCACAGTGCAGAAGGAGAACTGGAAGTCCATTTTCACGGATTATTCGTTGATTGCAATAAAAATATCAATGGCGGTCATTTCATCGGCGGTGAAAATCCGATTGCCATCACAGTGGAGTTTATAATTTTTCCCCTGCTGGATGCTGCCATGCAGCGGCGCCCGGATGAAATTTCGGGTATCCCTGTATTCCACTTTTTAGAGAAGGAGTGAAGAATTTTGGAGACAATCGGTAAATTGGCAATGAAATCAGCAGCTGCCTATCCGGATAAAACAGCGGTAAAAGACGCACAGCGTTCATTTACATACCGGGAAATGATGGAACGGGCACTCGCTCTGACAGCTTATTTTAAGAAGGTCGGACTGAAAAAAGGAGACCGTTTCGGAATTTTGATGTCAAACCGGCTGGAACACATTGAACTGGATGTGGCCGCAGCACTTTCGGGAGTTATCAAAGTACCGCTGAATTATAGACTTCATCCAAAAGAACATGCCTACATGCTGATGGATGCAGATGTGAAGCTGGTGATTGGAGAAGAGCAGTTGATCGAACCGATCGATATGAAATTACAGGCACTGCCGATCGGCGAGGCGTATGAAAAGGCGATAGAAAGCTGTAAGGGCATTCATTCGGCTGCAGCTGTCGATGAAGATGATATTTTTGCGATTATGTACACATCCGGCACGACAGGCAATCCAAAAGGCGTCATGCTGAGTCACCGCAACATGATTGCAGGCGCATTGTCACTGGCCCTTGTCTGCGAGACGGGTTACGACGATGTCATCGGGCACGTCGCTCCCTTGACGCACGGCAGTAATTTCTTATCACATGTAGCGTGGCTGTATGGGCTGACACAGGTAGTGTTCAGTAATTTTGAGCCGGAAGAATTCGTACTTGATTTGAAACGTGAAAATATTACCGTCATCTTCCTGGTGCCGACAATGGTCAATTTGATGATTCAGCATCCGAAGTTTGATCCGAAAAACCTGTCCACGCTGAAAGCAATTAACATGGCGGGATCAGCTATCGCGGCGAGTAAACTCGAGCAAGCGCTCGCTCTGACGGGCCCGATTTTTGCCCAGACATTCGGGCAGGTGGAAGCCCCCATGTGCATTACAATGATGCCGAAACGTGAACTGGGAGATCATTTGGAATCCTGCGGACGTGTCGGACCGTTTGTTGATGTGAAAATTGTTGATGACCAAGGGACAGAACTGCCGGCAGGGGAAGTCGGAGAAATCGTCTGCAAAGGGTCACTTGTCATGAAAGGCTACTGGAATAATGAGCAGGCGACGAATGATACACTGATTGACGGCTGGCTGCAGACAGGCGATCTCGGCTGGAAAAGTGACGAAGGCTATGTTCATATTGTCGACCGGAAAAAAGACGTCATCATCTCAGGGGGCGTCAATATTTATCCGAGAGAAGTGGAAGAAGTGCTGAATAAACATACCGGCGTAAAGGAGACATGTGTCATTGGCGTGCCTGATGACAAGTGGGGAGAGAACGTCATCGCGTATGTTGTTCCGAACGGCACGGCTGAGGTGACGAATGAAGACTTGATCCAGCTTTGCCTCGATCATATGGCCAGTTTCAAGAAGCCGAAAGAAATCCATATCGTGGAAGAACTGCCGAAAAGCTCATACGGCAAAATACTGAAGCGGGAGCTGCGCAGTCAGCATGAGGAGGTGCAATCATGACGAATGTATATATTGAGGGAATCGGAATGACGAAGTTCGGTAAATTTGTGGATCGATCGATGAAATCGCTCCTTCTGGATGCCTGTGTTGAGGCACTGGAAGACGCGGGAAATCCGAAAGTTGATGCGGTATTCGTCGGGAACTTCATGGGCGGTTCCATCTCCAATCAAGAAATTCTGGGCGCAATTGTCGCGAATGAACTGGGCCTCGGCTACGTTCCGACAGCCAAAGTGGAAGGAGCCTGCGCGTCAGGCGGCATCGCTCTCCGTCAAGGCATTATGGGAATCCTGAGCGGCGAGTACGAGACGGTGCTGGTGGCGGGCGTCGAAAAGATGAAACACGCCTCCACAGCGGACGTCACGCAGGCCATCAACGCTGCAATGGATACGGATTCCAATGAAAAGCAGGCGGGACTGACCTTCCCGGGTTTCTTCGGAGTGCTTGCAAACCGGTACTTCCATGAAACAGATGCCACGAAAGAACATCTGGCCATGATTGCACTGAAGAATCGCGAGAACGCCTTGAACAACCCGTTGGCGCAGTTCCAAAAGCCGACGACGATGGATGAAATCATGAGTGCGCGGATTATCACGTCACCGCTCGGTCTGTTTGACTGTTCACCGACAACGGATGGGGCAGCAGCTTTAATTATTTCCAATAAAAAAGGAAAGATTCATATTCGTTCGTCAGCACAGAGTTCGGGACCTACACAAATGCAGGATGCAGATGATCTGCTGGCGCTGCCTGCTGTTTGGGAGTCCGGCCGTATGGCGTACGAAAAGGCAGGAGTCGGCCCCGAAGATATAGACGTCGTGGAAATCCATGACTGTTTCTCCATGACAGAGATGATTGCGACAGAGGAGCTCGGCTTCTTCCGTAAACGGGAAGGCTGGCTTGCGGTGGAGCAGGGACGAACGAAAGCAACCGGCGATAAGCCTGTCAATACGAGCGGAGGTCTGCTGTCACGCGGCCATCCGATTGGTGCAACAGGCATTGCGCAGATCTATCATTTAGTCCGGCAGCTTCGCGGGACAGCGCCGAATCAAGTCGAAGGCGCACGGCTGGCACTTGCGCAGAATCTGGGCGGAACCGGCTCTTATTCCACAGTTCATATTTTAGAAAGGTTGTGAAGAAGGGATGAAGGTTTATCAATGTGATCAGTGTGAATATGCCAGCGTGTCGGATAAGTACAGATGTCCAAGTTGTGGAACCGGACAACTGCAAGAAAAGGAATTGTCATCAAAAGGCAGTGTCTACAGCTACACAGACATCCATATTGCGCCTGCTGAATTTGCGCATCTAGCGCCTTATACCGTTGCGCTCGTCCAGCTGGATGAAGCGCCAGTGAAAGTGACCGTGCGGATGAATTCTGGTGTGAAGATCGGTGACACAGTGGATTTGGATCATTTGGAGGATGGGGCGTATATTTATAGCAAGTGCTGACAAATGGGAGTGTTCGATGTGCCCGTGATCATAGAAAGCGGTTGAGCGCTCATTGACACCTCGCGAGTGATCATAGAAAGTCGACGGACGCTCATAACAAGCGTCTGCGTGATCATAAACACCCCGTAGGTGCTCGTACACAGGGGCCAGCCGCTCATAGCACCATATTTGAATATTCTTTTTATGGGTTAACGGCTTGTACCTGGCATGCTATACTGATGCCAGGTGCAAGTTTTGCTCGTTAGGGAGAGTTGTCTGTGAAAATCATACCGGTAATTTCTAAAATCATTTCTAAATATCTGCCCATCTGGATTGTGCTGTTATCGATAATCGCCTACGCCATTCCGGATGCTTTCATTTCCATCCGCCAGCTGACCGGCTTCGGACTGGGGACCATCTTCTTCCTGATGGGACTGTCGCTGTCTTGGGAAAAGCTGCTCGAAGTGATTAAAAATCCGAAGTATGCGCTGCTCGGTGTATTTCTGAAATGGACAATCATGGTTGGCGTGTCAATCGGAATTGCCTATGTGTTCTTCAGCAATCAAGCCGAAATTGCAACAGGGATTATCTTGGCGGGAACGGTGCCAAGCGGAACATCCGCGAATATTTATACATTCATTGCAGGCGGAGAAGTTGCGCTGAGCATTACGATGGCCACACTGGACACGTTCATTTCGCCTGTGCTGACGCCTGTGCTGCTGCAAGTATTCGCAGGACGCTTTATCCCGATTGAATTCTGGCCTTTATTCCTTAATATCATATATATCGTATTCCTGCCTTTACTGGCGGGACTGCTAGTGCAATGGAAATGGCAGAAACAAGTGGAAACCGTCAAACCGTATACACCGGTTTTATCGCAGCTCGCGCTATTTGTCGTTATCCTCTCCGTCATTTCGAACGCACAGCAGGCGTTATCGGAAAATCTATCTGTATTGCCGCTCGTTTTCGTGGCGGTTACCCTGCAAGTCTGCATTCCAATGCTGTCGGGTTACTTCATTGCCAGATGGCTCGGCGTGCCGGAACGCAATGCGCGGGCGATTTTATTCCACACGGGAATTTGCAACTCCGCATTGGCTGCGACGCTTGCAATGGAACATTTCGGCTCGCTTGCTGCCGTGCCGGCTGTTGCCAATATGGTCATGAACCTGACCATCGGGGCGCTGATGGCAAGTTTATTTGAGAATAAGTTTCGGATAAAGGATGAGGAAGTGCAGGTATGACAAAAGAAGCTGTCCGGGAAGTGAAAGTTGCTTCCAAGGCAGCCTTTTCTAATGAAATGCAGTGAGATAAATACCGCAGCGCTCCAAAGTGATGCCAGACCGCACCAAATTGGCTGTTCGCCGCACTAATGTTCCATGCTGCTTGGTTCATACGCAACTCCAAGTACAGTTTTGAATTCTTTCTAAGTTGTAGGGGGACCAGTTACCTTATTTTCAATGTACTTCTGGGCAATAAACTCATTCATATGTGCTGGATTTTGCTTTACTCAATTGATCTTTCATATTAAAAATAAATTCCCCCGCAAAGAAAGCTAATAGGCCGCTCCAAAAAATCATACCCGGCGAGAATAAAATGCTGTCTTTTGCTAAATAGTAGAAGTAGTTTATCGCTGAGACGAGCATATACGCAAAAAAACCAATAGTGATGCCCCTTTTTGAATTAATCAACTCCTGATCATTCATCTTTTTGAAAAATACCATGTGTCATCCCTTCCTTCATCCTTCCTGAATAGATTTAATTTACACCATTGTTAATCCAATAGACGAGGCCGATTGTAAAATAGATGATGACAGAAACCGGTATGGACAGGCTGAATAAAATCAATCGTTTACGACCTGGTGTTTCTTTTACCGCATTATAATGAATGCCTAACGTGATGATGGACATCATTATGGTCGCATGGTCAAGATAGGAAGTCAGCTGATATAAAGGCTTGTGTGTCAACGAGCTGTAAATGACAGACGCTAAAATAAACACAGATGTCAAAATTGCCAATTTAGTATTTGTCATTCTTTTCACCACCCGCTTCTTGCATTAGACTTTGTTTCTACAGTTTAGTTACAACAATCATAGTCTGTGTTTTACACAGGATAAGAAATAGCGGGCTGTAGATCTAGTTCTATCTAGATCAATGTAATGAAAAGACTTTTATTCGACACGGGAATCCCAAAGCAGCTTTCCATCAGCAGAGTAAATTTGTTCGTGTTCTATTGGTTCTCCTGGAGGCTCAGTACCTTGAATCCAGCGATTTACAATATAGTGATGTTCAAACCCTATATTATTTGTCGCTATGATTGTCGTCGTATAAATCTCCCCGTCGCCTAATGTTACTTCTTCATCCGTTTCATAGCCTTCAGAAAACATGTCATGCGGGATTTTTTTATCAGAAATCACATGATCATCTACTTTGCTAACGACACGTATGTCAGTGAATTTTATCTCTGATTCTACTTTCTGAATGTCTGCACTAAGAATTCCTTTTTTCCAATAAATATTGTCATTGTATCGCTCTTCACCCTCAAAACTTGGAATAAGCGTTGGGAAAACCACCTCTTTTATACTCTCCATACCAATTCGGTCGTCTTGAGTGGTTTTCATTACACCCCGTTCATTAATCACAATTTTGGGCAGTGCATCACCAAAAATATCACGGGAAACAGTTATGCGGAAAGTGGTGCCGCTTTTTTGCATAGGGAATAGCTCGCCGTCAAAATCCAGACTGACAACAGTGTGTTGACTGACCTCCTTCGGTGTTAGAGTGAAGGTTAGGGGCAATGTAAGCTCTTCTGCATTAATCGCTCCCAATTCGGTAGCAGCACTTTCAATAAGGCTCGCCTTTTGTTTTAACATGTCGTCAACATTAGAAGAAATCATATTCATGTCATTTCTTACGCTGTTATTCCAATGCTCCATTTCAGCAGTTGTATTTTCTATGTGCATTTGCAGATTGTTGATTTTAAAAAATGAAACCGCTTGGGATACTAGGAGTATTCCCACTAAAATATATAATATTTGATTCTTCATTTTGCCCTCCTTCAGTAACTTCTACACCATAATGTATAGGAGCCCGGCACCTTACTATCTATTTTTCTTGCCTTCATAGGAATCTACAACCTTCCCGTCCTTTGTTTGTTTCAGGATATACTTATCACTTGCGTATTTATTATGATCGTCTAATTCTTCCCCTAAAGTTTTATAGTCTGTGTTCATTAACCAACCGCCATATTCACCCATATCACCATTTAACTGTTAGGGTAATTTTATTTATTTCATTTATAGTTCTATCATTTTTATGAGTAACTTGTTCTAACACGGCATGCCCAAAAACTTTTACAACTCACTACTTCCTCCACAACAAGTAGAACAATTCATAAATGAAAATATTCGAAAGGGCCAGCACGCCTATCATGATATACATCTCGGAAGGCAATTTGAAGAAGTATATCACTATAGCTAAGAAGGCGAAAACGCCAAAGGTTCCGGCATACAATCGCTTACGGGTGGGAGTTGCTTTTTCTTTTGTACTAAATGCATTAAGCACAATGACTGTTACCGCCACTGTGAAGACTGTAATCAGCGCAGTGCGGGAAAAATCAAAAATAAGCACCATGGCAATTATAATCAGAGTCATCACAAGTATTTCAAGGTATTCTCTTACTTTATATCTGGCCATCTCGTATTCACCCCCGCAAACTAAACATTTTTCATGAACGCCTGCCTGGACTTTTCAGCCAGCCAATAAAAATCAAAGATTCACCGATCAGTAACCCTATGGCTGCAGCAGTGATTCCTGTTTTATAGTCCGGATTTTCAAAAACCAATCCTGCAATGATAAATCCGATGAGAAAGCCGAGAAAGATCTTTGGATATTTCCTCCATCCACTCCTGAAATATTCAGCCATGAAATGAACTCCTTTCAGCAGTTTCCGTTTCTATACCATTTTACCTAAATATACCATAAACGACTGAATTATTAAGCGGTTCAGTCAACTTCGCCTTCTCTAAACAAACAAAAAAGGCTGGTCAGAGAAATGAATTTCCTGACCGGTCTGATTGAAAGAATAAATGGGAACTAGTCACCCATAATTCAAGAACGTTTCTAAATTGTACAGGGACCAAGTACCTTATTCTATACACTACATGATATGATAGAAAAAAGCTGCGGACAGACAAGGAGCGGAAGCGTTGAGGTTAAATCAATTTATCAGTTCTTCGGGTTTCTGTTCCAGAAGGCAGGCGGAGCGGTATATTTCAGCCGGAAAGGTTCAGGTGAACGGGGAGATTGCACCGCATGTGTATTTTGTTGAAGAGAATGATCAGGTGGAAGTGGATGGCCAGGTCATTACACATGCTTCGCCGAATATTTATATGATGCTGAATAAACCAAGCGGAATTATTTGTACGGCTTCACCCGGCATTGCGGATAATATTATTGACTTTGTGGCGTATCACGAACGTATATTCCCGGTGGGCCGGCTGGATAAAGAAACAGAAGGCCTGATTTTATTAACTAACGACGGCAGTATCGTAAATGAGTTAATGAAGGAAGAAAATCAGCAGGAAAAGGAATATATCGTGACAGTCGATAAAAAGATTACAGAGGATTTCATAGCAGACCTCTCAAGCGGTGTGGATATTTATAATCCGAGGAAAAAGGGCTATTCAAGAACAAATCCCTGTCCGGTAATTCAGCAGGATGACTATACATTCCGCATCACGCTTTCTCAGGGGCTGAATCGGCAAATTCGCAGAATGTGCCGCCGTTTCCAGTATACAGTTACGCATTTGCAGAGGGTGCGGATCAAGCATATTGAGCTCGGTTCATTGGCGCGGGGCCAGTGGCGCTTCTTGACGAGCGAGGAGATTGAAGGGTTAAAAAGAAAAGATAATGAGTAACGATTCTGAAATAAAAACATCAATGGAGTTGAATTCATTGATGTTTTTATTTTTGTTCAATTGCAACAGTGCAGTAATTATTAGCTTATTTGACAGTCACTACAACTTGTAGTATATTATTGTTACTACAAGTTGTAGTGGTTTAATTGTTATGGACGCATAACACTAAGTAAAGAGGTGTACACTTTGAATTATTTACAGAAGTTGTCTGATACTGAGATAGAATTAATGGAAGAGATTTGGGGTTATGAACAACCTGTCACTTCAAGAGAATTATTGAATACCTTCTCCACAAAGGGAAGAGAGTGGAAGTCCCAGACAATCTCCACATTTTTATCCAGATTAGTAGAAAAGGGATTTTTACATGTCACAAGACGGGGCCGGATCAATACCTATGTGCCCTGCATTTCATCAGCGGATTACAAACTACAAGAAACACAAAATGTACTAGATGGGTTATATGAGGGCTCGGTCAAAAATTTGATTTCAGCGTTGTATGATGGTGAAAAGCTTTCAAGTGAAGACATTGCAGAATTGAAGCAATGGTTTTCAGAAAGATAGGTGAAAACCAAATGAGTTTATTTCTAGAACTTCTTGTCACACTCACGGTTAGCGGCAGTATAATTGTATGCTGCATCTCTTTGATGAGTCTCATTTCACCTGATGTTTTCCCTGCAAAAGTACGTTATATAATTGCAAAGACGGCTGTTTATTTCTATGTATTTCCTATAGCATTTATAGCGGAACGACTCATGACATTCGTGAGTTTCAAGTCAGGGCAGATCGGGACTGCTTCCGGAACGGTTACACTTATACCGGAAACAGCTGCTGGAAACATTAGACGGTTGATCCCAGAATATATTATTTCCTTCGAGATAATTGCAGTATTATTAAGCTTGTGGGCAACAGGCGTTCTGACCTTTATTATTTGGCAAATTTACTGCTATCAAAGATTTTTAAAAAATATAAGAGCATCCAGTATGCCTGTTTCGAATGATAGCGAAGCAGCTACACAGCTTATTTATATGAAGCAAGTAGTAGGGATAAAAGAAATTGTACGAATTAAGTATAATTCAAGTATTAAAAGTCCCGTCTTGGTCGGGTTGCTAAAGCCAACCATTTTACTTCCTGCGAACGATAAACTGGATATGGATTTAGGTATGGTCATTCGCCACGAATTAGTTCATCTCAAGCGCAAGGATTTATGGGTGAAGATGCTTGTTCTAAGCGCTGGGGCCATCCATTGGTTCAATCCTCTTGTTCACGTGCT
The DNA here is from genome assembly GCF_023707945.1 of Sporosarcina sp. NCCP-2331. Taxonomy (NCBI): domain Bacteria; kingdom Bacillati; phylum Bacillota; class Bacilli; order Caryophanales; family Caryophanaceae; genus Sporosarcina; species Sporosarcina sp. NCCP-2331. Next base: position 70,773 of record NZ_BRCD01000001.1, on the reverse strand, counting down.
TCGTAAGGACATTCATACGTGGAGTGAACTTTCCTGCGATGCAGAAGTTGTAAAGGATATGTCTCATGACGAGCGTAAAAGATACGGCGAAACGATTTTGAACGTCATGATAGGGTGTAGAGGATTGCCTATAAAGTTCTGCTCTTCATTATCAGATGATGGAATACAGTTAAAGAGGAGGTTGACGATGATGTTGAATGTAAAGAAATTGAAAAAACATACTAAATTTATGACAGTAATTACAATTCTTATTATTGGTGCTCTTGGTACATCTACAGCTGTTTGGGCTGCGAAAATTACACCAGAGGTTACTGGTGCAGTAAAGACACAGATTGCAGCAGATGAAAAAAAGGGAGGCTCCACTTTTTCCGACGGTTCCGAATATGATTATGCTTTTTCTGCGCTCTCTTCTGACCAACAGAAGCAAGTGACAAAAGAAATGGCTCACTACTATTTGGATGAACAAAGAAATGTAGCTTATTTCAGTGATTTACATACCGACAGTGTCCCTTTTACATCTCTTACGGCTGAACAACAGCTTCAAGCTATTAAGGAAATTGGCTGGTATTCACTTAAAATGATTAGAGAGCAGAAAACTAGTGTTGAATAACAGCAAATAATATGATATTCATGTCAGTTAAGCACTAAAATAGTAAAGGGCGATACTATACAAGCAATCTTGTATAGTATCGCTCTTATTTTTCATTTAACATCGTGCCAAAAGAGGCTTGTGTTTGGAACTCGTTGAGCGCACTGCAGCCGGCTTTCGCTCCGATCAATTCGAAGATTATTCAGTAACGCGTCCTATTGCGATATATCTTCTTAATTAATCTCTTGTTCATATATTAAATTTACGTCAGCATTTGGATATCCCAATTCATCTTTTAGATATTCTGTAATTAAATTATAATATTTTTCCTGATTTTCCTTCTGATCTTCAAGTAAACGTATATTTACTAATACATCACGTTTAGGTAGATAGTGAACAGATGTCACATTTTCTTTGTTAATGTTTTCATCAATAAACTTCTTCACTTTTGGTTCCACATTATTTTTAATCTCATTGTATCTTTTATCAGCTTCCCTAGAGTCTTCCATTTTCTGAAGTTCGTCATTATAATAAACCAGAAAATCTTCTCCATTGGACTTATCTCTTACCTTTGCAGCGTATTTAAAATAATTGAAGTTTTCCATGTTATCATACAACACATCGTATATTTCATATTCACCATCATAGTTAGAATTTAAAAATTCCTCGGCTTGCATTTTCACTTTTTCTTCTTCGGATTTATTAGGCGACATCTCTATCCAAAAAATTATTACAAAAATCAAAATTACTGCGAGTACTAAACTGCCTAAAATCAGTAATCCTTTTACTACTTTATTCAATGTCTATCCCCCTCATCTACCTTGAACAATCTGGCCCGATTAATGAACGGACACAAATCCTTGTTATAGTGATAGGTAAGCCTTTGAAGTTATCTCCGGCTTTTCCCCCACTTCACACCGTACGTGCGACTTTCATCGCATACGGCGTTCCAACTAATCCAATTCATTCAATATTTTTATGTATTCAGCAAGATGAAATGTAGAATCAGATTGCTACGTTCAGACATTGCTTGCGCAATTTGTTCACTTCTGTAAGTTGTTTTTCATTTAACCTAAGCATGTTTAAGGACATTCGTATCTTCTGGTGGTCTTTAAGATGAATAAGACGATGAACTGTCTTATGCAATATCATTAAATTTCCGTATGAATCATCCTGTGTAAGATGGTATGGAGTCTTATGATGACAATGCCAATCATCCAGACCTAATTCAACTCCCGTAATAGCACATTTTCCATATTGTGCGATAAAACGGCTAATCCGATTATCGTTATATTCAATGGAGCGGGTTGGTATAAATTGTTTCATCACATAAGCGAGTATTAGCTTATCAATCGCCCGCAGATTTTGATGAATTTTATCCCGACCAACGGTCGTGTAGTTGCAGATTATTTGGGAGAAGTTTAGATTGACCTTGCAGCGTTGGGCATGGATTGGTACAAGAACCATTCCTTTTATTTTATACAGCTTACATTCATATCCCTTATATTTTTTCTGCAGGGAATTTGTGAAGTCCCGAAACGTTGCTTCCTGTTTCATTTCTTTTAAACGATTATATAACGATTTGTGGAGACGGTGGCTCAACTCATTTAAATCATCTGTGATGTGTGAGGCTGCAGAATAATAATTCTGTATGCCCATTATAACTGTATTGAAGCGCCAAACGTTCTCTATTGATTGATGTTTCTGAATCGACTTGATTGCTTGTTTCACTTTTGCGTGAGCATTTTCAAGCGCCTTCTTTGTCATGTGTGAGTGAGCAACATAGAGAGTTCTCTTTTTCGTCTTTTTTGGATGAGCTTTAAACCGAAAGCCTAGAAACTCTGAAGAATTTTTCTTTAAGTTGATTACTTTTGATTTTTCATCACTAACTTGAAGATGCAGTCTTGTTTGAAGAAAATCCTTTACGGCGTAAAACATCTTAATTGCTTGAGCACGAGTGCGACATAAGATTTTAAAATCGTCTGCGTATCGTACGATATAGCAATGTTTTAGATTCGATTGTTTTAATGCATTATATCTGCCTAATTTTGATTTGTATGGCTTATCTGTTTCAAAGCTTTCCCATTGATTACTGACCCACCAGTCTAATTCATTTAATACAATGTTAGATAAAAGGGGAGATAGTATCCCCCCTTGCGGGGTCCCTTTCGTTGGGATGCCTTCTCCGATAATTTCAGCTTTTAATAGACGTGAGATAATGGAAAGCAGTGCTTTATCACGGACGCCAAGCGTCCACATTTGTTTTAATAGTTTGGCGTGATCTACATTATCAAAGAAGCCTTTTATGTCGACGTCTACACAATGGTATAGGCAAGCACGGTTGATAAGAGTTTCAAGCCTAGCCTTCGCATGATGTGTACTGCGGTTTGGTCTAAAACCATAGCTATGTTTATAAAACCTCGCTTCACATATCGGCTCAAGCACTTGCAGGATACATTGTTGAAACAACCTATCCCAGATTGTTGGAATACCCAGAGGGCGTGTTTTTCCATTTGGCTTTGGAATGAATACCCGCCGAACTGCTTTTGGGGTATAGTGCTCAAACATTCGTTGTATCGTAGATACAACCTCTGATACAGACAGTCGTTTTATATCATCAATCGTTTTTTCGTCATATCCGGCTGTTTTACTACCAGTATTTCGTTTAATATTGCGATAAGCTAATCGAATATTTTCATCAGATTGCATTATATCGAGTAAACCATAAAAATTTTGACCATTAGCACTTTGAGCATATAGAGAATCAAAATGAATCTGCATATTATAATACTCGTTGTGTCTCAGTTTCTTTCGTTTTAACAAGTCGGTGGCTCCTTTAGGAGCTGAACCTCTATTAGTCTTACAAGAACCTTATTAATCGTTGAAGAACTGTCTTGCATGGTGAATGAATCTTTTATTAGTCTAGTGGCTGTCCCTCCACGTTCATTACACGCTTCTATGGTACCGTGCCACCACTTTCACTGATATAAAGAAAAGTTATATATCCGCTAGTCTCGCGACTATTTTCCTTTTCAACGCTTCACAGGGAGTAAGCCCTCCACGTCATCAGCTTACCACGTTGAATATTGTCTATTATGGAACAAACTTAGGTGCTTCCTATGAGCCTGTTAGCATTGCATGCGCCTATAACACAAGATGGATTTTTATATTCTAGATTCTTACTCATCCACAGCTAACCCTACATTTGGTAGTAAATACATTTCTATATAACGCGCGTCTAGACCCGTACATTCGGAAGTTCGTCAGCAATACAGTATCTTATTGTATTTACATTGCCATTCTCACCATATCTGTTCAACCCAAGCACCATGATTTACACCACCCCATCGGGTAGGCTTTCGTCAGCCGGACTGTTACGGTAAATTCTCACGCCTATTAGCCGAGCTTATAACACGCGTTTCCTTACTAAGCAGCGTGCTACTCGACGCAGGGGAAGCCTTTCAGAGCGTTACCTCTTCATTCGACTTCTCGATAATATCCTTCAATTTAAAATATAAATCGCCTGGCCTTTATTGAAATTGTGTTTACCACAATTCATTTGAGCCAGGAACGTGTCGCACATAGAATTGCGCCCATTTGTTTAAGTATGTGCTTACCTCTTACTAAATTTCCCGTACACGTATGGACCAAAGTAGATAATTCCCCAACTAACACCTAACGCAACTGAAAATGCCGTTGATACATTCAAATCATGTTTAAACACAGCATTAATCACCAAGTTTACGGTGAAAAGAACTAAAAAATATAACAGGAATTTGAATATACGGCGCTCCAAATGTCTTCCCCCTTTACAATAAAATGGCCCGATTATAGAATACCCGTAACGGAAATGCACCTGTTTACTTTACAACCTCATCTTTCATCCTCAAAAATTTCACTTATAGGAGGACAATGTTATACATTTCACTGTTTACCTTTAACAATGAAGCAATTAGGATGCCCGCCAACTGGAATGCATCCAACATCTCTTTAGGAAATCTTCTTGCCAGTCCGGTGACATGAAGTAAAAGAAACATCGAACCTATTATTATGATAAATGATAAATTCTGCAGCGTTTTCCTGGTAGACATACTCTCTTTTTTAACATAAGCGTCCCTCCTCGTCGGACCGAAAAAACGCAGAGTAACGAGAACTTAAATATATCATTGTAAGATAAATGGGTAAACTATTCATGAATTGGAAATCGGTTTAAACAAATGTAACAACTTCCTCCAAAGAACGGCGCATTTTCGGACGCCCGGGTTCGTCTTTTCTGTACCCGAACGCCGCCAGCACGGCAGGTCTGAATTCTCCGTTCCCGAGCAAACCTTCCGCCGCAAGCAGTTTTTCCAGTTCGTCTGCGTTGAAACCTTCCATAGGTGTCGAATCAATCCCAATCAGTGCAGCTGCCGTCAGCATATTGCCGAGTGCAATATAGGTCTGTTTGGAAGACCAGTCGGCCAGCGTACGTTCATTTTCCAAAAGATGATGCAGTTCCTGGAAATTCTGATAGTGTCCTGTAACCGTTTCAATAACCTCTTCGGGCATTTGCTGGATATCTTTCATTTGACTGCGTAAGTATGCAGAGTCATAGCGCACATCTTTGCGGGAGAGCAGGATGACAAAGTGGCTGGAGGTTCTCAGTTTTTCCACTGCGCCCGGGCACAACGGCATGAGTTTATCGCGCATCGCCGGATCTTGCACAACCAGGAATTTCCACGGTTCCGAGCCGAGTGAACTGGGGGACAGTCTGCCGGCTTCGAGAATATATTCGAAGTCTTCATCTGAAATCAGTTTTGTTTCGTCGTAAAGTTTCGTCGCGTGTCTGAAACGGAACGCGTCAAGCACCTGCTGTTTAATTTGTTCTTTTTGTTTATCCAATGAAATCACTCCTTTTACCTGCTTCTGTCATTCTACGAACAGGGGAGAGTAAACTCAAATGAATCGTCCTGCTATACAGCAGCAACGCGCCAAAGCAGCTTCGGACCGCACCAAAAACCATCAGGACCGAACCAAAAACTATGAAGACCGCGCATTTATCCTGTTGAAACGCACGAAACCGACTAATGACCGAGCCAATCTCATTGTTCACCGCACCAAACCCTGTTTAGCTGCAAAAAAGGGCTATCCCAAAGTCAGATGAAGATGACTTTTCGGATAGCCCTGGTGTAGTCTGTTTAAAATACTTTATCTCCGTTGAAGATGGAGTTCTTCACGATAACATAATCTACGTTGCGGATTGAGCTCAGCGTTTTACCGCCTGAATACGAAATAGCTGACTGCAGATCCTGTTCCATTTCGATCAATGTATCTTTTAATGGTCCTTTGTATTCCACGAACATCTTTTTGCCTTCGACGTTCTTTTTCTCGCCTTTTTGGAACTCAGAAGCAGAGCCGAAGTACTCTTTATATTTCTGGCCGTCCTGTTCTACTGTCTGGCCCGGTGATTCTTCGTGGCCTGCAAACAGGGAACCGACCATGACCATGCTGGCTCCGAAACGCACAGACTTGGCAATATCACCATGTGTGCGGATTCCGCCGTCTGCAATGATTGGCTTGGAAGCTGCTTTTGCACATAAACGAACCGCAGCCAACTGCCAGCCGCCTGTGCCAAAGCCGGTTTTCAATTTCGTAATACATACTTTCCCGGGTCCGATGCCGACCTTTGTTGCGTCAGCGCCTGCGTTTTCAAGTTCACGCACGGCTTCGGGAGTTCCGACATTTCCTGCGATGACAAAGCTCATCGGCAAGTGCTTTTTGATGTGCTGGATCATGCGAATGACTTGATTGGAATGACCATGTGCAATATCAATCGTGATGAATTCAGGAACGAGCGCGTCAATCGCCAGCTGCTCGACAAATCCATACTCCTCTTCCTTCACACCGACACTAATAGAAGCAATCAACCCGCGATTATGCATGTCCTTAATGAAATCCACGCGCTTTTCCGGATTGAAGCGGTGCATTATATAGAAATAGCCTTCCTCTGCCAGTTGGATCGCGATCTTTTCATCAATAATCGTCTGCATATTAGCAGGCACGACCGGCAGCCGGAAAGTATGTCCGCCCAGCATAACTGATGTATCACATTCAGAACGGCTTTCCACGATGCATTTTGCAGGGACCAGCTGTATATCTTCGTAATCAAATACTGTATCCATTACGTTCACCTCTATATACGAATGTTTTCATTTGAATTCATTGGGATTATTCGCCCTTTAGTAATTTACAATATTATTTGGCGGATGTCAACGTTTTCAAAGAGGTTTATAACGAACGATCACAATAATTTTTTCTTAAAGTGCGAGACAGTCAGCCACAGGAAGAATCCAGCCAGCCCGAATGACAGAATGAATGGGAGCCATACATCTGCCGGAGCCATTTCACCCGTCAGCAATGCGGGGCCTGCGGTTGCGAGCGTTAAGGGGTTCCACAGCGTGTCGGTCGGGAAGATGGAAACGGTGAATAACACGATTAGCCCGATAAATGTCACGAGAATGCCGCCGTATGATGAAGCGAAATACGTGTTGCCCCATAGCGTGACCGCCAGCAGCAGGATACCGAATAGATACAGGCAGCAAACTGCGAAGAAGAGGTGCGGCAGTCCGCTTTGATCCCAATAAAATGCAGTGTAGGCATACGTAATGAAGAAACTCAGCGTCAGCGCCATCGTCCAGTAGCCGAGCGCCAGACTGAACTTCGAAGTAATGACGGTGCTGCGGCGCAGACCTTTTGTCAGCAGAATAATCAATGTGCCTTTTTCCAGCTCTTTGGACATCATCGTGCTGAACAGCAGAATGAAAACGGTCAGCCCGAGCTGCGGCACATTTTTGAAAAATTGCAGCCAGGAATCGAGGGCGACCGGTTCTGGCAGATTGAGGACCGTACCTTCAGGCAGGAAGTTTTCCATCACGACAGGCATGATCTTGGCAGTAAACGGATTTAATACACCGAGAAATCCGAAAATGCACAGTACGAGAAGAAGTTTATACGTCTTCACACTTTCCGTCCATTCCTTCTTGAAAAAACCGATCCAGCGGTTCATCCGAGCACCTCCAGCACGAGTTGTTCGAGCAGGCGGGTCTGCGGATGCATGGATTCCACAAGTAATCCTTGTTTCGTCAGCTCCGCCATGAACGCGAGACGCGACGCATCATCAGGCAGGTGAGCAATCAGCTGATCAACTTTGCATTCCATGACAAATGAAGTATCCTGCAGCTGTGTTTTTGCCTGAGCCGCCGGAACATTGAAAGCAAAGACATACTGGCCTTGAAATTGCCGCTGCAGTGCCTGTAATTCATCCTGAAAAATAATTTTCCCTTCATGCAGCATGGCGACATGATCACAGATGTGTTCTGCGTCCGACAGAATGTGAGTAGAGAAAAACACCGTCGTCTCGCCCTTGGCCTGCCGCAGAATCGACAGGATCTGTGCACGGCCCGCCGGATCCAGTGCAGATGTCGGTTCATCGCAAATCAATAGTTTCGGCCGGTTGAGCAGAGCCTGTGCGATGCCGAGACGCTGCTTCATTCCTCTTGAATATGTGCTGATGAGGGAAGAGACATCCGCGAGCCCCGTCAGTTCCAATAATTCATCAATCCGCGGTTTCTGTTCCTGCTTCGGCATCTCCGTGATTACTGCGCACAGTTCCAAGTATTGACGCGCCGTATAAAACGGATAGAACTCCGGAACATCGGGCAAATAGCCGATATGCCGGTTCGATGGCGTCTCGCCGAACCGTACTTGTTCACCCGCCACCGTGATTGTCCCGGCGTTCAGCGGCAGCAGACCGAGCATGCATTTCATCAGCGTCGTTTTGCCGGCGCCGTTCGCCCCGACAAAGCCGAATATCGAATTCGCCGGGATATGCAGATGAATATCGCTCAGCACGGTGCGGTCACCGAACTGTTTCGTCACCCCGTCAATTTGCACGACCATGGCCATCACCTCTTCCAAATACAAAATAAACCAGCGGACCGATGAACTGCAGAAACAGAACAACAAGCAGCCACATCACTTGATTACCAAAGCGGTAGTGAGGGTGGCGTATTACATGAACCGCTGAAAAAATCGCCAGCCCGATCTGCAGCACAATCAATGGTGCTAAAAACGGAAGATATTCTATCAGTAAATCGAAGTCTTTATTCATGATTGTTCCTCCAATCCCCATCGCAGGCGGTCCCGTAATTCCTGCATCTCCTGATCTTCCTGAAAACTTTCAAAAAAAGGTGCATCCATGGATTCAATCATTGACTGTTTAATGACTTCCGTATTTCGCAGTGCACTGGTGCCTAAATCCAACTGCTCCGTCAGCCAGTCTTCCAATAAATCAAAATACGCGTCTCCTCTCAGCGAAAAAGGGAACATATCGTTGACACACCCTTCGACATACCGGGTCAGATAGGTATACAGCGTTTTTCGGTCTCCATTCAGCGCTGCACACTGGGCTGCACCATAATAAAATTGCAGGCATACATTCGGATGCAGTTTTCGCAGCGAATACAGTTCCACCAATCCATTCGTGCGACGCAGTGTCTCAGTGAATGAAGGGGAATCATAGTCGGACAGAGACAAGTACAGCGGGCTGCTGCCGACAAGCTGCAGGATATTCTGAAACATCATGACCTGGATTACGCGCTTTGCTTCCTCTTTGTTGTCCACTTGTTCATAGGCCTTCGCCAGCAGCATTTCATCCCCGATCATCGGTTTGACCACGCCGTCGAGCAGCCGCAGTGTCGTTTCGGGATCTGCCTGCATCAACGCGGCGGTCGCCTGCAGTGTATTTGCCTGCCGCAGCATCCAGACATCTTCACTTACATTGCGGATTCGTTCAAGCCACTCATCCGCCCTTTGAAGAATCGCTGCTCCGCCCGTACTGAGCATATGATGATTGAGCAGTAAAATGCTCATCTGCAGCAGGAGTGCCGGTTCGTGATAATAGTCCTTCACCTTCTCTTCAACGGCCAGCAGCACGGTGTCAAACGGTTCTTTTCCGAAACGTTCGGCAAATGAATGATAGCAGTTCTGAATTTCCTCCTTCGACAGCTGCCGTTCATAGCCGAGCAGTTCATCCACCGTCATTTCAAAGTAGGCCGCGATTTTCGGCAACAGCGTAATATCCGGATAGCTCTGCTCTTTCTCCCATTTGGAAACGGAGGCTTTCGAAACCCGGCAATAGGCAGCCAGCGTGTCCTGAGTGATCTGGCGCCGCTTCCGCTCACGTAAAATCGTCTTTCCAATCTGCAGCATGCTCTCACAACCTTTCTGTTATCTACAGTGTATGATGTATTGCTGGTTGATACAATCAACTCCTGAGTGACTTTCGGCAGGCGAAGTCAACTAACAAGATACAAGGTTGAAGGCATGCAAAAAGCCGGTCTGTGAAAGACCGGCTTTACCTTATACGTTTACTGATTCAAACGCTTCTAATATATTCTCTTTTGGCTTCGTGTAAAAGCTGAGTGCCTGTTCAGCCGGTTCATACGAATTTCCGTAAAAGTCTTGGTCTTTGTAGGTGTGGATTTCTTCGTAGGTGGTCTTCATGGCGTCGAATACTTCTTTTTCATCCGTCTGTTCAGAGGACGAAGCAGGGGGCGCCCAATAAAGAATTTCGAGGCTGTTCTTTTCACCGGTCGCAAGGGAGCGGCGGTGATAACCGATTTTTTGTGCATGGGAAAAGTCTTCCCTAGCATAAAACTTGAGTCTTTTCGCCGTGTCAGGTTCTTCTTCTGCAGCCGGCTCCACTTCCAATAAAATTGGCTTGTTTTTGGTTTTCAACGAATCCAGCAGTTTTTTTCCGAGTCCTTCACCGCGTGCCGCTGATGAAACGAAAAGATAGTCTACGAATACGAAGTCCTCCGTTTCCACGTACATCAAAACGTGTTTCGGTCCTTCTTCCTTATGGTAGACATTTCCCTTATCGATCAATAATGTCTCCATATGTTCTTTTGACTTCATTTCTTCAACTGGAAAATACTCGTTTAATTTGTTGTACCAATGCATTTGTTAAATTCTCCTCCATAGGTAATGTGGTGTACCTGGAGCTTTTTGTTTGGGGGTCAAACATTGAGAGGAAAAAAGAGGTCAGAAAAAAATCCTCAATACTAGTATACTCTTATTTACAATAAAATAAACCAATTTGAGAAATTAACTTTACTTTTTTATCTGCAGGTAAACAAAAAAACTGACAGCATTCGAGCTGTCAGCACTTATCTAATTACTTATCTTGCTGTTCTGCCGCGTGTATAGGCTTCTTTTTTCTTCTTATCATTCATGATCTTTTTAACGACCGGGTATAGAAGGGGTCCCCATTTTATTACGGTTTTTATTAACTTTTTCATATGCAGTTCTTCCTCTCATCGTGAAGTTGTTACTGATAAATTCCCTTTTCGCCGACCTCTTAAACACCTTATTCGAGATACTCGGGTTCTGGCTTTGGATTTTTAATTTCAGTAAAGAGATTCTCTTCTTCAGCAACGGGAAGAGGTTTAGGTATTGCTGACAACTGAAGATTCAGCTGCCGGCTCATTTCTTCCAGAGAGAGCTGCAGCCGGTCAATGTCTTCTTTTGTTGCATATTGCTTGCGTTCGATTAATAAATAGCCGAGCTGTCCGCTCATTTCCATCGTTGCCCATTTTATATCATCAATTTTTGCGATGCTATTTTGACGCAAATGCATTTCCAGTTCATCAACCGTCAGCCGGAGCTTGCGCATATTCCGGATATTCAGCACTCCGTTTTCCACAACTATTTTCGATCTGCCGCGCACAAGACCTTCAAAAAAATTCCACTTTAACGAAATTAATTCAAACAGCAGCAGGGTTACGACAAGAATAAGCGAGAGCAGCAAGGTCTGCCAAAGATTATTGCTGGCTACGGGCTGAATCAGCAAAGTACCGACAGCGATCATCAATACGGTCTGTCCCACCGTCATTTGTGATATAGATTTCCGTCCTGAAATATGCAATAGCACAATGCCCGCTATAATAATCAGAACAGCTTCCCAAATTGAATTGAAATCCATAAATCGGCCACCGCCTGCTAAAGATAATATAGGGAGTATGAGCCGATGCGGGAAATCTATGTGTAAAGCAGTTTAAATGCGTGTCAGTGTTTTGCCCAAGTAACCAAAAAGTACTGTCAGAACAGGACTCAGCAAACAAAAGAAGGCGAATGGTAAATAGGCAATCGTCGGTACATCGAGCGCCTGCGTAATGAATATTCCGGCGACGCTCCAGGGCACGAGCGGATTGATGACTGTTCCCGCATCTTCCATTACGCGGCTCAAGTTTTTATTGGCAAGGCCGACTCTTTCGTAAGATGACTGGAATGCCTGGCCTGTCAATAGGATGGATAAATATTGCTCCCCAATCAGCACGTTGATGCCGATTGCAGTCAGCGCAGATGTCAAAATCACGGAAGACACTTTGCGCAATAAGCTTTCGATTTTTTCGAGCAGGCACTGCACGATGCCCAGTGTGAAAAGCATTCCTCCCATACTGAGTGCGAGCATCACCAGTGAAATGGTGAACATCATGCCCTCCATGCCTTTTCCCTTCGAAAGCAGTTCATCCACCGCCTGGACACCGGTAGCTCCTTCATAACCGCTGAATAAAATCGTCATAACTTCAGAAACTGAGTAGAACGTATGGAAATAAGCAACGACAATTGCCGTCAGCGAGCTGACTGACAGCGTTAAAATAGCAGGCACTTTAACAAACGTCAAAATGATTAGCACAGCTACCGGAACCAGTGTGTACCAGTGAATCAGATTGGTGCCGAGCAATGCACTGCTGAATGTCCCGACAGTATCAAAATTGCCGCCTGACACGTCAGGTGACAGCACTCCGAATAAAATCAGGGAGATAAAAAAGGCAGGAATCGTTGTCCATCCCATATTCCGTATATGCTCGAATAGATCGACGCCGACAATGGAAGAAGCCAGGTTGGTCGTATCGGAAAGCGGGGACATTTTATCTCCAAAGAATGCTCCCGAAACAATAGCGCCTGCCGCAAGAGGAAGCGACAGTTCGAGGACATGCGCCATGCTGATGAAAGCCACACCGATCGTGGCGACGGTTGTCAGTGAGCTGCCGACTGCGAGACCGATAATCGCTGTAACGACGAAAACAATCGCGTAAAAAAATGCGGGTGTAATTAATTGCAGGCCTGCATAAATGATGGTCGGGATGGTGCCGCTCATCATCCAGCTGCTGACAAGAATGCCGATAAAGAAAAACAGGAAGACCGCACTCATTCCTGCACTTGCACCTTCGACTAATCCTCTTTCAAGCTCTTTGTATGTAAGTTTCTTCCATAATCCATACCCAAAGAGCAGTAAAATCGCAAACAAAATCGGCACATGCGGCACAGAACCGAAGTTGACGATGCTGATGCTGATCATGGCGACAATAAGAATCGTCAAAATTACCGAAGCTTTAACAGTTGGTGTATGAATTGCTTTAATTGGAAACATGCTGACTACCTCCAGTTGAATTAAATGAAAAAACTCCCCCGTCCCCGTGTTGCAGGGACGAAGGAGTTCTCCGCGATACCACCCTAATTGACAGCAGAAACTGTCCTCTTCATTGCGTGTGAAGGAAAACTGCTGGTGTAATTCATTTCATCCGCTGCCTGAACTTGCACTTCCCGCCCAGTCTCTTTTTGCTGCTGCGAATGAAACTACTGAAGTCAGCACTTCACTGTATATAAGTTCTGATTACATGTAAAGAAAGATATACCGTTTGAATAATACCATGTTCAGAAGATAAGTCAATAGCTGAATAGGCCGATTACCTGCATATTGAAACGGGTAGAGAAGAAGAAAAGGAGTGGTGTCTAGTGCGAGAAATGAAACCCATGCCGAAGCTTGAAGGGAAAGATCATACGGCCGGCATGCTGAGAGAAGGCTATCAATTTTTACGAAACCGCAGGAAAGGTCTGCAGTCCGACGTGTTCGAGACGCGCTTACTCGGGGAACAAGTAATTACTCTGTCCGGGGAAGAAGCGGCCAGACTGTTTTATGATACAGAGAAATTCGTCAGGAAAGGAGCCGCTCCGAAAAGAGTCCAGCAGACTTTGCTGGGCGAGAAAGGTGTGCAGACCTTGGACGGAGATGCTCACAGACACCGCAAAGAAGCATTCATGTCTCTTATGGCGCCTGATAAAATCCGACAGCTGAAGGAAATGGCGGCGGGTCAATGGGAAAGAACAATGGCTGACTGGGAGCAACAAGAGGAAGTCAACTTATACAAAGAAGCGCAGGAATTACTGATGCGCCTTGCTTGCCAGTGGGCCGGCGTGCCGCTGAAGGAAAAAGAAGTGGAGGACAAAACTGAAACGATGGTAAAGCTCTTCGAAACTCCGGCCACGCTGGGCTATGCACATTGGAAGGGAAAGAAGGCCCGCGATGAAATGGAAGAATGGATCGGCGAATTAATCAAATCTGTACGGAAAGGTGATTTGATTCCCTTTGAAGGAACCGCCATGCATGTGTTTTCCCATCATCGCGATATAAAAGGCAAGCTGCTGAGCGAAAAAGTGGCAGCTGTAGAAGTCTTGAATATCGTTCGTCCAATCGTTGCGATCTCCATCTATATTGCATTTACTGGACATGCATTGATTCAGCATACTGAAGAAGCGAAAAAGCTTTCGTCCGGAAAAGAGAAGGATCTGCAGAACTTCGTACAGGAAGTGCGGCGTGTCTATCCATTCTTTCCGTTTAACGCAGCGCGTGTGAAAGAAGATTTTGAGTGGAATGGTTATGTATTTAAGAAAGGCACTCTGACGATTCTGGATTTTTACGGAACGAACCACGATCCGAAACTGTGGAATAATCCGGATGTTTTTAATCCGTCGAGATTTGCGGATGAGCAGATTACACCTTATAACCTGATTCCGCAAGGCGGTGGAGATTATATAGAAAATCATCGCTGTGCAGGAGAATGGGTGACGCTTGAGGTTATGAAAGTCAGTCTGGATTACCTGGCAAATCGTATGTCATTTGACGTGCCGGAGCAGGATCTAAGCTACAGTCTGGTCAGCATGCCGAGCTTGCCGAAGAGTGAAGTAATTCTGAAGAATGTTAAACGCAAAGTCTAATCAATGCCGGGTATGCTATTGCAGATGCCCGGCTTATTTACGGAGAAAGCGTTAATTGGAGGCAGGAGCGGGTAAGAGTAAAACTGAAACCGTAATTAGAAAGGATTGATGCTTGTGACAACAACTGAAGAAACAGCTCTGCAGCCTAAAAAGAAGCGGAATCTGAATGGAATTTGGATTATGTTAGCGTTTGTCGTTCTTATTGTAATCGTCATGCTCCCGAATCCCGCAGATCTTCCCGTTACCGGCCAGCGTGCATTAGCCATCTTAGCATTCGCGGTCATCCTGTGGGTGACAGAAGCAGTTCCGTATCCCGTCAGTGCAGCCATGATTCTGGGACTGGCAGCCGTTTTGCTGGGACTGGCTCCGAGTATGGAAAACCCCGATGAAATGCTCGGGACAAGCGGTGCGCTAAAAATGGCATTGACCGGGTTTTCCAGCCCTGCGGTTGCATTAGTAGCAGCTGCACTGTTCCTAGCAACTGCCATGCAGACGACGAATCTGCATAAGCGTCTCGCTCTATATATTTTATCGAAAGTAGGCGTGAAAACAGGCGCCATCATTTTTGGCTCTATCCTCGTTTCCATTATCTTGGCGTTTTTCGTGCCAAGTGCAACAGCAAGAGCCGGTGCCGTAGTGCCGATCCTGCTCGGTATGGTCGCGGCGTTCGGTCTGCCGGTAAACAGCCGTCTGGGTGCGCTGCTGGTTATTACGGCAGTACAGTCCGTGTCGATCTGGAACGTCGGAATTAAGACAGGTGCCGCACAGAACATGGTGGCACTCGGGTTTATTGAGAAAGAATTTGGTGTGTCGGTCGCCTGGAGTTCATGGTTCTTGTACGCTGCTCCTTGGTCAATCATCATGTCGGTCGCATTGTACTTTATTATGAAAGCAGTCATAAAGCCTGAGACAAAGGTGGTCGAAGGCGGAAAAGAATTAATTCAAGGCCAGTTAAGCGAACTCGGCAAAATGAAATCTTCCGAGCTTCGTCTGATTATCGTGTCACTTGTTCTGCTGTTCTTATGGGCAACGGAGGAAAAATTGCACCCATTTGACACCACTACGGTGACCATTGTGGCCATCGCGATTCTTTTGACACCGAAAATAGGTGTGTTTGAGTGGAAGACTGTGCAACAAATGATTCCGTGGGGAACAATTCTGGTATTCGCCGTCGGGATTTCACTCGGAACCATTTTGCTCGACACAACGGGCGCTCAGTGGCTGTCGGATAAAGTATTCGGCGCCATGGGATTAGATAGTATGCCGCTGCTCGCAACGATTGCTCTACTGTCATTGTTTAATATCCTGATCCACTTAGGATTTGCCAGTGCAACCAGTCTGTCGTCTGCGCTCATACCGATTTTCATTGCGCTGACCACCACTATTTCATTGGATGTCAATGAAATTGGTTTCGTCTTGATTCAACAGTTTGTCATCAGTTTCGGCTTCCTGCTGCCGGTAAGCGCACCGCAGAATATGCTCGCTTATGGAACTGGAGCCTTCTCTGTTAAGGACTTCTTGAAAACTGGAATTCCGTTAACGATCCTTGGTTACCTGCTCATCCTGTTATTTAGTGCGACGTATTGGAAGTGGATCGGGCTGTTGTGAGTTTTTAGAATGCGAAGTAAAAAGCAGAGACCGAGGTCTCTGCTTTTTTGCTATGAAAAGTTTCACCAGCTCAACGGCATCAGTGCAGTCGAGCGGTCGATGTATAGGAAGGCATCGTAGCGTTCGCTGACGCGGGAGGGGACGAAGTTGCCGTAGGCTTCGAATTCGGGATTGTAGACGACGCCGATTGCGCGGTGGCCAATCCATTCGTCGAATTGCTTTCTGTTCTTATCATTGAACAGCAGCAATTTGTCCTGGGCGCCTGCTGCGTGCAGCTGCCCTTCCCATGTATTAAAGCGGGCGGGCGGAATATTCATTTCTTCCGGTGTTTCTCCCCAGCTGCTGCCCGCAATGACGGTTCCTTCATACGTACCGAAACCAATAGCATAAGTATGTTTTCTACCGTACTGCTCGCGGATTAACTGGCCGACATTGGTAAGTCCCTGATCGGCCATGGAGGTAGCGGTTGCGTCACCGATATGCGTGTTATGCTCCCAGACAATGATTTTCGCGTCTTCTCCGTAGTAATTCTGTATTTCTTTAATTGCTTCCACCATATGAGTATCCCGAATATTCCATGACAAGGCATCATCTTGGAGCATCGTCCGGTAATATGCCTCTGCATTTTTTGCGGCTAAGGCATTCATTTCGAGATTTAAATCCTGCTCGTGCGCTTGGGGGTAGCGTTGTTCATTGGCGCGAATTGACTGAAGCAGGCTGGTGACTTCTGCTATACATTCGTCTGTGAAGTGTGCAGAAGACAGTGCATAATGTTCGGGCATGCGATTATAAGGTTCGAAGCAGGAAAAAGCTTTTTTGGCAAACTCCAGATCAGTTCCGTAGGACGGATTGCTTTCCAGAAAGTTCACGACTTCATCGATTGATTCGTACAGGCTGTATAAATCGATTCCATAAAAGCCGATTTTCGCGTCAGAGGTGCGCTGCTGATTTTCCTTGGCTAACCATGAGACAAACAATTCTACGTCTTCATTCGCCCACATCCATGCCGGCCATCTGCCGAACGAACTGATCAGCAGTTCTTTGACTGATTGCGGCTGACTGTCATAGCCCTTGACGAATCTGTTTATTGCATAGACAGACGGCCAGTCGCCTTCCACAGCAATGGCGGCGAAACCTTTTTCTTGTATAAGCCGTTTGGAAAACTCGGCGCGCAGTCGATAGAAATCGGAAGTTCCATGCGTTGCTTCGCCAATCATCACAATTTTTGCATCACCTATTTCCTGCAGCAGCTGGTTGAAAGCTGCCGGATCATCCAGCAGGATAGACTGCTCCTGAATGGCGGCTACTAATTTTCTGGACACGAAAAAACCTCCTTTCCCGTTATAACCTTAGTATACCCAAGGTTTATGCCGGTATAACGGCTTGGAAAGGAGTATTGCTTATGAACGAGTAGCATCCGGCAGCGGCAGGTCTTTATCAGAGTCATCAGTCGCTTCCATTACTTCGGATTCTATCGTCTTGCCAAGTACATAATACTCGGTTTCTTCCTGTGTCAAGCTGTTATATCGCTTCTGAATGACCAGGTAGAACACGATGCCGACCAATCCCCAGGCGAACAGCAGGATATAGGAAGGGGTAGAAAGTGCAGCTGGTGAATTCGGCACAAGCAATAGGGCGAGAAAGGCACCGCTTGCGATCATTCCAATTAACGCAAGAAACTTTTTGACAGGAGCGATTTCCCGGCCTATTTTCTCTTTTCCCCAAGCCAGCACTTTATAAGCAGCCAGACAAGTGAAGAAGTAGGCAACAGATACTCCGGTCGATGACATATCTACGATCCAAGTCAGTGCCTGCCGGCCAAACCAGGGGGTAGGCAAAGTAATCAGAGCAACGAACCAAATGCCCCATACCGGCGTCTGTTTCTCCTTCGTAATCGTTCGGAAGAAGTTAGGCAAAGCCCGCGCACGCGCCATGGAAAACAGCAAGCGGCTGGATGACATGAAAAAACCATTGAGTCCTGTGAAGATTCCCATCACTATCGCCACTGCCATTACAGCAAGTCCTGCGATTCCAAGTGAGGAGCGAACTACTTCTCCGGTAAGCCATAAATCACCGTTTCCAAGAGCGGCGGTTGAAGGGAAAGTCCAGCCGGTCAGACCTATCATAATGGCATAAATTAAGAAAGATGTGAATAAAGAAGCGACAATGAGCATCGTTGCTTTGCGAGGAGAGAAATTGAACTCCTCCGCTGCCTGCGGTACATTGTCAAATCCTACATATGCCCACGGAGCGATTGCAAGAATGACCAGAATCGAAGTCAGAATGGATTGATTACCTTTAAAGAAGGGCTGCAAATTTGTGAAAGGCTGATCAGTGGAGCCATATGTAAAGACACCGAGCAGCACAACGCCTGCTACAAGCAGCACGCTGAAATAAAATTGAATCTGTCCTGAGACGCTGGTGCCTGTTGTATTAATGAGCGCAAACAGCAAGATGATCGCGCTGGCAATTAGAACTTCCGGCAAATAGACATCCCATCCGGCAACAGAATACAAATAGCCTTGCTTCATAAAGCCGGGTGCCAAAAACTTCAGTAATAACGTCAGCGCCGAAGCGTTTAACGCGACAATCGAAATATAGCCAAGCGATAAGAACCAGCCGCAAATGAAAGCCCAAATCTTTCCTGCTGCGACAAAAGCATATGTAAAACCGCCGCCCGACACGGGGAACTTCTTGATCATTACGCCGTAACTGGATGCGATAATCATCATGATCACCGCACCAATGCCGAGCCCGATCACCGCGCCGAGCGGTCCAGAATCGCGAATCCAGTCACCCGGGAGGATGAAAGCGCCCCATCCGACTGAAGAACCAAGTGCTATAGCGAACACCCAGGACGGTTTCAATGTTTTATTCAGTTTCCTTCGTGCGTTCTCAGATTCCTTTTCCATATAAATGTAACCCCTAGTTAGTAGTATAGCGATTGTTTCCCCCCTTTTTTCGGGTTTAAAACTTTGAATATGTATACGATATCAGCAGGATAGATGTTCTATAATCATGTTCGTGGCATGAATGATCAAGTTGGATAAAGTCCTGAAAGCAGTTTTCTTATTCCTTTCGAATTCTAAGTCTTTTAATAGGTTTTGAACTGCTGTTAACCAGAGTATTTTGTTTTGTTTGCCAATTCTGTGTAGTATAATAACTTGTACAAGGAATTTTATATGTTGACAGAGCCATATCAATCTTCTATGATTTAAAACACAAATACTTATTAGAATAGTGGGGTTTAAGAAATGAAAAAGTTTTTACTACCATTTCTATTGATTTTATTGGCAGGTGTATTGGTTGCTTGCGGGACGAAAGATGACGACAAGGCCAATGGTTCAAATGAAAAACCAACAGAAGAATCGCCGGGTGATTCAGCTGCAAAGGACGGCCTGTTGGATGAAGTATTGGAAAAAGGGGTCCTGAATGTAGGAACAGAAGGAACCTATGCACCATTCTCTTTCCATGATGAATCTGGTAAATTGACGGGCTATGATGTGGAAGTGACTGAAGAGGTCGCGAAACGCCTCGGCGTGGAAGTAAAATTCTTTGAGACGCAATGGGATGCGATTTTCGCAGGATTGGATGCCAAGCGTTTCGATGTCATTGCCAATCAAGTCGGAATCAATGATGACCGTAAAGCGAAATACGCATTCTCCCAGCCGTATACACGCTCTCATTCCGTACTGGTCACTCTTAAAGATGAGCAGATTGCATTCGATGGGATGGAAGGCAAGAAAGCTGCACAGACACTGACAAGCAACTACGGTGAGCTGGCGAAATCACATGGAGCAGAAATCATCAAAGTGGATGGCTTTAACCAGGCAGTTGATTTGGTCATCTCCAAGCGAGTGGATGGCACGTACAATGACAAGATTTCAGCGCTGGATTACTTGAAACAGAAACCGGATGCACCAATTCAAATTGTGGAAGAAGAAAATACCTCAGCTGAAAACGAATCGGAAAACGCATTTTTATTCAGACAGGGCAATGAAGACTTGATAGATGAAGTGGATAAAGCATTAGATGCGATGCGCGAAGACGGCACGTTAAAAGAGATCTCCGAAAAATGGTTCGGCGAAGATGTATCTTAATAGTGTGTTCTTAAGCCCCGACCGGATACAGAGACTTCAGGAAATTGCATCGACATCCATCGGGCCTTTGATTGAAGGGGCTATCAAATTCACGATTCCTTTGGCGGTCATTACGTTCATCATCGGCCTCGTAATCGCGATTTTTACAGCTTTGGCACGAATCTCTTCCAGCAAAATACTGCGGGGAATTGCGAGGGTATATGTCTCCATTATTCGCGGTACTCCGCTGCTGGTACAATTATTTATTATCTTCTATGGCCTGCCGACGATGGGGATTGTTATTGATCCTTTCCCTTCGGCGGTCATAGGCTTTTCATTGAATGTGGGGGCTTATGCTTCAGAAATTATACGAGCAGCCATTTTGTCCATCCCGAAAGGTCAATGGGAGGCAGCGTATTCAATCGGCATGAACTATTCTCAGGCACTTCGCAAGATCATCTTGCCTCAAGCTGCCCGGGTCTCTGTTCCGCCGCTTTCGAATTCCTTTATTGGATTGGTGAAGGACACTTCATTAGCCGCGACAATCTTAGTGGCGGAGACGTTCAGGCGGGCACAGGAAATAGCGTCGATGAACTATGAATTTTTATTCGTCTATAGTATGGCGGCGCTCGTCTATTGGGTGATCTGTTTCATCCTTTCCATTATACAGGGCAGAATTGAAGTGCGGCTCGACCGGTTCGTCGGCAAGTCAGGAGGTCTCTCATGATTACGATACAAGGATTAAAAAAGTCATTTGGACCGCTAGAAGTGATTAATAATGTAGACTTGGAAATCGCAGCTGGAAAGGTTGTCGTCATCATCGGACCTTCCGGATCTGGCAAATCTACATTATTGCGGTGTCTCAATGTATTAGAAACACCAAACGGCGGAAGCATTTCCATTGACGGTCAGCAACTGGATTTCAACCAGCCGGTATCAAAAAAAGCAATTGGAGCGTTCCGCCGGCTTACAGGCATGGTGTTTCAAAGTTATAATCTGTTTCCGCACTTAACAGCCAAAGGAAACGTGACGGAAGGATTGACAACTGTCAAAGGAGTATCCAAGAAAGAAGCCGGTGAAACTGCGGAACAGTTGCTGGCAAAAGTAGGATTGGCGGATCATAAAGAGAAATATCCCCACCAGCTTTCAGGGGGTCAGGAACAACGTGTGGCGATTGCGCGGGCGCTTGCTATGGACCCGAAAGTCATGCTCTTCGATGAACCTACATCTGCACTTGACCCCGAACTGGTCAATGAGGTGCTGCGCGTCATGAAGGATTTGGCGCAGGAAGGCATGACGATGGCAGTCGTGACACATGAAATGCGTTTTGCACGGGAAGTGGCAGATGAAGTCATTTTCATTGATGGTGGCGTTATTGTGGAAAGAGGCGCACCTGCACAAATTTTCACCAATCCGCAGCATGAGAGAACGAAGAAGTTTTTGAGTTTGCTGCAATGATATAAAAAGTGCTTGGCGGAGATCCATCCGACCAAGCATTTTTTATGTCTGCAGGGGAGGGTGCCAGCGATAAATTTCGAGTGATATGCGTCCATTGGTATCAAATTGAACGCCTTCCGATTCTAATCGCTGCCGTTGTGTTTCACCTTTGGACTCTGCATTCTCGGGAGTGGAAATGCCGCCTTTTGCGTTGATGATCCTGTGCCACGGCAATCCGTATTTTGCACTCATCGAATGAAGCACGCGGGTCACTTGCCGTGCACCGCGCGGATTGCCTGCTTCAGCTGCGACTTGCCCGTATGTCATGACATAACCCGGAGGAATCTGCAGGATGACCTGTATTGCGCGTTCTGTAAATGTCTCCATTTGCCAATCACTCCTTTTTAACAGATCGTAGCATAGAAAAGCGGTGAAGTCACACGTACTGTAAGCGTTTTTATATTCTCTTAATATGCTATTATTTAATTACAGAAAGAAAGGAGAATGTATATGCACTCCCATACACTTATGTATGCAAAAACACTTGATGAAAAAGATCGGCTGTCCTCTTACCGCGAGGAATTTTATTTGCCGGCGGATAAAATTTATATGGACGGCAACTCGCTCGGGCTTCTCTCTAAGCGGGCAGAAAAGACGCTGACGCAGCTGCTGGATTCCTGGAAGACACTCGGCATCGACGGCTGGACAGGAGGAGCGCATCCGTGGTTTTATATGGCGGAGCAGCTGGGGGGACGTATGGCGCCGCTGGTCGGCGGGGAAAAAACAGAAGTAATTGCAACTGGATCCACCACGTCAAACCTGCATCAGCTGGCAGCGACATTTTACCGGCCTTCCGGCAAACGCACCAAAATACTTGCGGATGAATTGAATTTTCCTTCGGATATCTATGCGCTGAAAAGCCAGATCAGGCTGCATGGCCTGGATCCCGAATCGGAACTGATCCGCGTTACGAGTGATGACGGACTGACGCTCTGCGAGGAACGCATTATCGAAGCGATGACAGAGGAAGTGGCATTGATCGTGCTGCCTGCCGTCCTGTATCGCAGCGGACAGGTTCTGGACATGGAGATGCTTGCAAAGGCGGCGAATGAAAAAGGCATTCCAATCGGCTTTGATCTCTGCCATTCCATCGGCTCTATCCCGCATGAACTGCATGACTGGGGTGCCGACTTTGCGTTTTGGTGCACATACAAACATCTGAACGGGGGTCCGGGTTCTGTCGGCGGACTGTACGTCCATGAACAGCATTTCGGTAAAGAAGCAGGTCTGGCCGGGTGGTTTGGTTCGGATAAATCGAAGCAGTTTGATATGGATCACACGATGACAGCTGCCGCCGATGCCGGTGCCTATCAAATCGGAACACCGCATATATTGAGCGCCGCGCCTTTGATCGGTTCATTGGAAATGTTTGAAGAAATCGGGATAGAGAAGATCCGCTTGAAATCTCTTGAGCTGACGAAGTTCATGATGGGCTGCATAGAGGAAGAATTGCAGGACTTTTCATTTGGCATCGGCAATCCGAAAGATGCTTCGCGCGGAGGACATATACTGCTACAGCATGAAGAGGCGGCGAGGATCTGCCAGGCGCTGAAAGCGGAAGGTGCGGTACCGGATTTCAGAGCGCCAGACGGCATCAGACTGGCTCCGGTTGCGCTGTACAATTCATTTGAAGATGTATGGCAGACAGTGCAGATTCTGAAACGCATTATGGCGGATGAAACGTACAAACAGTTTAAAAATGAGCGGGGTGTAGTGGCATGACGAATGAATGGATTGATATTACACAGCCGCTGTCGGCCAAAATCGCGGAGTGGCCGGGAGATACGCCGTTTACCTATGAAGTGGCGGTATCAAAGGAACAATCGGGTTCCGTCAATATCGGGAAGCTGACGATGAGCACGCATATTGGAACGCATACAGATGCACCATTTCATTATGATAATGAAGGAGAGCGTATTTTGGATCTGCCGGTTGATCTTTATATCGGCCGCGCTGTTCTCCTTGATGTAACAGGCTTGAAATGTGTAGCTCGTGCAGATCTGGAGTCCTTCGACTTTGATGGAGCCGAGCGGGTTTTATTGAAAACAGGCAGCCATCCGACTTCCGAGAAGTTTCCTGTGGATTACACAGTGATCGGTGAAGATGTGGGACCGCTGTTAAAAGAGCGCGGGGTGCGTCTGATCGGTACGGATGCGCCTTCAGTTGACGCGGAAGACAGCAAAGAGCTGCCGGGACATCATTCGCTGTACCGCAATGATGTCATCATTATCGAGAACTTAGTATTGGACACACTGGAGCCTGGTCAGTATGAGCTGATTGCGCTGCCGCTTGCGTTGCAAGAAGCAGACGGCAGCCCAGTGCGTGCGGTCGTCAGGAGGTGGCAGTCATGACGGAAAAGGGAATTCATACGGACTTTCGTGAGTCCATGACGTACGGTGAGTATTTAGATTTGGATAAGATGCTGTCGAGCCAGCACAGGCTGTCAGGGCATCATGACGAAATGTTGTTTATTATCATCCATCAAGTCAGTGAACTGTGGATGAAGCTGATTTTGCATGAACTGCAGACCGCGATCGATTCAATTGAAAAGGATGAACTGCCGGAAGCATTTAAGATGCTTGCCCGGGTGTCGAAAGTACAGACGCAGATCATTCAGGCGTGGGATGTACTGGCTACGATGACACCGGCAGAGTATATGGAATTCCGTGACAGCCTTGGCCGTGCATCAGGATTCCAGTCGTATCAGAATCGGCTGATCGAGTTTGCGCTCGGCTATAAGCAGCCGCAGATCATTAAGATTTATGAGAAAGATCCGGCGTTGTCGGAAATGCTGGAAAAAGCCTATCATGCACCCGGCATTTATGATGTTGCCATTCAGGCACTGGCACGCGCAGGGTTCACGATTACTCCGGAATTGCTGAAACGTGATTTCTCAATCACCTATAAGGGCGATGAAAGCGTGGCGGATGCCTGGCTGAAAGTCTACCGTAACGTAGATCAGTACTGGGATCTGTATCAGTTGGCGGAGAAACTTGTGGACATTGAAGACAGCCATCAGCAATGGAGATTCCGGCATATGAAAACGGTGGAGCGGATTATTGGTTTTAAAACAGGAACCGGCGGATCATCAGGTGTGAACTACTTGAAATCCGTACTTGATCATCGTTTCTTTCCGGAGTTATGGGATGTCCGTACTAAAATTTGACAGTCTGGCAAGCTAGCGATTATGATTAAATTTAGAATATTTAGGTAAAGGAGGAATACGTATTGAAAAAACAGAGTATCAGTTATGTGTTGCTGGCATTTGCCCTGGTGCTGCAGCTGGCTGTGATGCCTCTCCAAACAGCCGCCGCGGAGCCGGACAAATCACCGACGTGGATTGCGCCCGTCAATTACCTGGCGCTTGGGGATTCATTGGCATTCGGGATTAATTCGGATGGTAAACCGGGTAAAGGCTATGCAGATTTTTTGACGGAGGAACTGATGAAACAGGAAGTTCTTCAAACAAGCAATAAAGGATTTTCGTTCCCCGGCTACACATCGGGTGATGTCCTGAAAGACTTACAGACAGACGTGACAAAGCCGGTTCTCGGGACAGGTCCCCAAGACAGTACCGCCACTCTTCACCGGTCCATTCAGGAAGCGAATCTGATTACTTTAAGTGCCGGTGCGAATGACGTTCTTCCTTATTTCAAAATTGATGAAAAGACTGGGAAACCGTCGTTTAATATGGGAGAAATCCAAGCTGCTTTGATGCAGACGGCGAAAAACACACAGCAAATTTTAGCGAAAATCTATGAGCTGAATCCGAAAGCGCAAGTATATGTAATGGGATATTATAATTCCTTCCCGCATCTTCCTGCAGATCTGCAGCCGCAAATCGCTCTGTTAATGAAAGGACTGAACGATGCGATTCAAAGCGGGATGCAGGGCACGCCGGCTCATTTCGTGAAAACGGACGAATTGATTGCGAAAGATATTCAGACTTACTTGCCGAATCCTGCCAATATTCATTTGAGTGAAGCGGGTTACCGGGTCGTTGCAGAAGCATTCCATGAAGCACTGACAGCTAATTACCCATGGTATGAGAAAGATGCACTGACTGCAGAAAAGAAAGATGATTCCACAGTCGTGTTGAACTGGAAGCCTGTCATGGATACAGGAATGATTATGACGTATAAAGTGTATAACGGCGATAAAATGGTCGGAGAAGTCATAAGCCCGGTGCTGACTTATGAAATTACGGACCTGCTGCCAAACCAGGAATACAAATTTACGGTTGAAGCGATAGATCAGTACGGCAAGAAGAGCATGCACAACTTGTCGACAGTGTACACACTGGAGAATGAGCCCGCAGAACCATCTGTCATGTTTACTGATATTCAGGACAGCTGGGCCAAGGATTTCATTGAAGCAGCTGCTGTGAACGGTATCATGGGCGGATATCAGGATCATACTTTCCGTCCCGGCAAATCGTTGACGCGTGCACAGGCAACTTCCGTCGTCGTACGTGCTTTGCAGCTGAAGCCGAAAAGCAGCAGCATGAATTTTGATGACTTAGCGTACTACGCAGACAGTACAAAAGCTGATATTCAGGCAGCATATGATTACGGTTTGATGAAAGGCGTGAACGGGCACTTTATGCCAAATAAGCCGATCACACGTGCGCAGCTCGCATTATTACTCAGCCGGGCATACGAGACTGCAAAAGGAACACCTTATAAACCTGCAGCAGCCGCGCCTTTCAAAGATATTCAAAATTTCTCAAAGGACACCCAGTGGGCAATTGCCGGTTTGTATGAAATGGACATCGCGGCAGGGGACCAAGGAAAGTTTATGCCGAATAATCCGACGACCCGTGCTCATGCAGCGAAAATGATCGTCCAGTCAATGAAAGTAATGGGACATTAAAAAGTGAAAAAGAAGAACTCGGAGAAATTCCGGAGTTCTTCTTTTTTTATGGGGTCTGCAAGAAAATCGTTTCTTGACAACTTGTCATGTATGTATTGCTAAAATCATGTTGCAGTTTAAACCCGCTCCGGCGCTGGGGGATTTCCTTACGCTATGAGCCTACTGGCGTAGAGCATGCCAACAGTCTCATAGCAACGGCCGACCCCGCAGTTGCGCCTATGCTGGTTTGTGGAATGTATTTCATGCTGTTTTTTTGCAAAGTGTGAATTTAGTTGGCGTAGTATCACTTCTCGATCTCGTAAAAGCATTGATCCAAAGGTCCTGAGTATTTAGTGAATGTTAAGTAATGCATGAAATACCATACCTATTATAATAATCAAGACAGTATGCTCATACTACCTACTCACATAATAAGTTCTGAAATACCAGCCAGTGTACTGAAGTGGAAGGCAACCTAGGTACGCCGCGTCCTGCGGCAACGGTTGCATGACTCACTTCGTGTGAGCCCGCGGCTAAAACCACTCTGGGAGGATCAGCCCGACAGGTGAGACGACTTGCGGGAGCTTGCGACCAAGTCGGCTCACCGCGGGCCCGCAAGACACGCGTCCGTCTGGAACGCAGGGAAACGGTATGCTGCCAAAAACATAGTTTGTCTCCTCGCATTAATCCAGATTCTTTACAAATAGAAGATAATATGATTAAATTACGTTAGTTAGACAAACTAATTAATCGAAAAGAGGAATACATCATATGAAACGGCAGCAGCATTTTTTTACGGAATATATTCAGCTGTATCGTCCTCTGCTGAACCGGGTGAATACACTTCTTGCTCCTTATAATCTATTTCATTCACAATGGGGTGTTCTGAAGCTATTGAAGATGAAGGGGGAAATGACCTCTGCAGAAATTGCTGCGCATCAGCAAGTAGAAAAGCCGAGTATTACAAATATCATGCAGCGTTTAATGGAAATGGATCTCGTTGTTGTCCGTCCGGGTTTGGACAGGCGTGTAAAGCACATTGATTTATCGGAGTCGGGACATCATACAGTAGAAACGATAATGGCAGAGCTGGAAATGCTGTATTGCGAAATGCTGGACGGAGTTTCTGACGAGGATATAGGAACGGCAATTCGGGTCATGGAATCAGCTAGAAAAAATCTTATCAACTAAGAGAGTGATCAAATGGAGAATAGAAAGATATGGACAAAGGACTTTATCATTACATCAATTATTAATTTCTTTTTAATGTTGGTCATGTATTTATTGATGGTAACCATCGCACCTTTTTCAGTTAAGGAATACGGTGTATCGACAAGTACGGCGGGGCTTGTTTCCGGTATCTTCATTATCGGGACACTTATTGCGCGGCTGGCGATCGGCGGACTGATTGAAAAGGTCGGCAGCCGGAAGATACTAATGATCGGACTGACGGTTACGGTGTTAGCATCAGCTTTCTACCTTGGGGCTGTCAACTTGCCGTTGTTGATGGCGAATCGTTTCTTCCACGGAATTGGGCTGGGAATTGCCTCGACGGCGACAGGGACAATGGTAGCGCAGATGCTACCCCCGTCACGAAGAGGAGAAGGAATCGGTTATTTCAGTTTAAGTTCCGTTCTGGCTACTGCGATCGGGCCTTTCTTCGGGATTTTCCTGAGTCAGCATTATGAATACTCTGTGCTCTTCTTATTCTGTTTAGTATTAAGTGTATGCTGTGCAGCCATGTTCTTTTTTGTTAGGAAAACTGATGCGGTCATGCCGAAAAAATCAGTTGAATCTGCAATTGAAAAGCCTGGTATTCATAGCCTGCTGGAGAAACGGGCATTGCCGATCGGACTTGTCACATTGCTCGCAGCTATTGCCTATTCAGGCGTACTGTCCTTTATTTCGTTTTATGCTGAAGAAGTCGATTTAGTCAGCACTGCAAGCTTTTTCTTTTTAGTGTACGCGATAGCGGTTCTGCTGTCGCGGCCTTATTCAGGACGTTTATTGGACTTGAAAGGGAATAAATTTGTGGTCTATCCATCACTAATTCTATTTGCCGGCGGCCTGTTGCTGCTGAGCGGCGTACAAACCGGCTGGATGCTGCTTCTTGCGGGCGGTATACTTGGCCTCGGTTTTGGGAACTTCCAGTCATGCGCACAGGCAATCGCGCTCCAGGGTGTACGGCCTGAACGCCTCGGCGTTGCGACATCGACATTCTTTATTTTCCTGGATTTCGGCTTTGGCTTTGGTCCTTACTTATTGGGCTCGCTTATTCCGGTCATCGGCTACAGGGAACTTTACGTTGTACTGACAGTTGTGGTGCTCATTGCACTCGGCTTGTTTATGCTGTTCAGCAATAGGAGAAAGAACGAAATACCCGCAGCAGCTGAATAAAGAGGTTGAAAAAGACACTGCAAACTTGGAGGCCGCTGAAAAACTTACGTTTTTTTCAATACATGGCTCTTCAATCGAAAATAGGGCACGTTCCATCCGATTTTTGATGGAACGTGCCCTGTTTCTTGATCTGTTTTTATTCTTTTTGGCTCAGCAGCTTGAAAATTCGTTTCAAGTTCACCGCAAATATGGTGGTGGCTCCTTGTACCTCCATGCCGAATACACCCGCTGATTTAGCCGTTTTATAGCCATGCGGATGTTTCAATTCACTATTTTTCGCTTCAATTTTATAACGGTTTTTGGCGAGTTGTTTAAATTCCTCGGTCTCTTGAAAGGCGGCTTGTTCTTCATGTTCAAGCGACTTGATCGTCACACTGTATGTTTTACTTTTTGCGCCTTCCTTATAACATCCCTCGCGCATCGGACATACCTTACATTTTTCAATATCAAAATAATACGTGGTACTCTGATTCTTCTTCTGATTTTTTTTGCCTGTTCGTGCCTTTCGAGTTGCCAGGTGTCCAGCCGGGCAAACGAACATTCCTGCATCCTTATTGTAATCGAATGGGGTTGTTCGTCTTTCATTTCCATCGGTAACGGAGGGGTTTAACTTTGCGATCAATTGGAGCTTCTCCAATTTGGCATATTCTAAATTGCCTTTACCTGAATACGCTGTATCGCCTAGAACCGTTTCGAACTCCATGCCAGCCTCTTTACTTTTCGTGAGTAATTCGGGAAGATATTGTCCATCACTTTTTTCGCCTGTTGTCACGATGGCCGCTGTGATAATTCGTTCGTCGCTCATCGCAATATGCGTTTTGTAGCCGAAGAAAGCGGTGTCCGCTGATTTATGCCCAAGTCGTGCGTCCGGATCGTTGGAATAGCTCCATTGGTTCTCATAGTCCTCAATGATTTCTTTCAATACATTGACTCGCTCTTTTACGGCAGGGATTTGTGCTACCTTTGATTGTGTTTCCACTACTTCCACCACTTGCCGGCAGTACTGTACTTCTTCTTCGAGATCATCTGATACAGGTTTCGCAGGGAACTTCCCGACCATATCTTCTTCCAGTTGATAGACTATTTTCCGCACATTTTTCGACTTCGTCTTCAGAAACTCTTTTGGTGATTTCTGTGTAAAGCGTGCTTGAGAGTGGGTAGCGTCCACAATGAGCGTTTTACTGAGAAGCAGCCCTTTCCCGACGGCAATTTCTACGGTTTTCCCAATGAGAAGATCCAGCAGGTTCATGTCCTGCAGGCGAAGCCGGCGAAATTTCGTCAAAGAACTCGAATTGATGACTTCCTCTTCCGGAGCCATTTCTAAAAAATACTTAAAGGACATATCGTACCGTGAACGTTCGACAAGGTCTGCATCTGATAAGTCGTAAATCGATTTGAGCAGTAAATACTTGAACATACGAATCGGATGAATGGCGTTGCGACCATTATTCAAACAATATTTCGATTGGAGTTCATCTATGACAAATGAAAAGTCTACGAGTTCGTTGATTTGTCGAAGTAGATGATCTTGCGGGATCAGCACATCATACAGCGCCAGATACGGGCTTACATTCTGTTTTTCTCGGTTGGAAATCATGGGCGCACCACCTTGGATAGTTCTCCCAATTATACTATGGATACTAGATAAGGAGAATAAAAAAGCAACTGTGCGACCGGACTTCTGTTCGCGCAGTTGCTTATCTTCTTTAAATGAACTTTTTCAGCGGCCTCCAAACTTGCAGTGTCTTTTATAATGACGTCAACTGATTACGTCCGTTCTTTTTGGAAGTATACTGGGCATCATCAGCCCGTACGTAAATATGGCTTGCTTTTTCGCCTTTTTATGATTATTCTGATGACCAGGATCATCTAAGATCACAACGAATTCTTCAACGCGATTCGTGCAAAGAAATAATCAGGTTCATTTATATAATCTTGCCTGAGCCGCTGATGTGAACGTTGTTGCGCTTGATTACACCGTTTGCCATAGTCACAATCCTTTCTATTAAATTATGAACAACTATTTACAGGATAGCGGGCTGGACAAAAAAATCGTGCATGAGATTTTTCTCTCATGCACGAGCTGAATTAATTCGTATAGTTATCGAAATAGCCTTGAATGAAAACGATTGGCGTTCCTTTGTCGCCGCTGCCTGACGTTAAGTCGGATAAAGAACCGATTAGATCTGTCAGCTTACGCGGTGTGGTACCTTGTGAAGCCATGGAACCCATCAAATCTGTATCTTTCTTCTCGATATAATCAGAAACCGCCTTTTTCAATTCTTCTCCGCGTAAATCAGAAAAGTCATTGTCAGCCAAATACTTCAGCTTTACTTCATTCGGAATACCGTCCAGGCCTTCTGTGTAAGCGGGAGAAACAACTGGGTCTGCCAGTTCCCATATCTTACCGACCGGATCTTTGAACGCACCATCGCCATAAATCATGACTTCGATATGTTTGCCGGTTTCTTTTTTCAGCATCTCCTGAATCTGATCCACGACAGGCTGACATTTATGAGGAAACAGTTTGATGCTGTCCTCTTGCGCTTTGTTGGCACCCAGCAAGCCGAATTGTTCATTGAAGCCGCTGCCGTCGATGGAATGTGCAAGGATATCGTCCAAACTGTAGACTTTTTCCGCTCCGTTTGCCTCAAGAATCCGCTTAGTTCTGAAACGTGTATGAATATCGCATGTCAAAACGGTTTTGGTATAATCTAAAATGGTTCTTGCGTTATTGGAGAAAATGACTTCGTGCTCAACGCCGAATTCATCCATTAATGATTTATAGTATTGAATATAATCTACACCAGTAAATGGGTGTTTATTCTCGCCGAAATGCTCGCGGAATTCTGCTTCCGTCAAAACATCGGTCCAAGGATTGACTCCTTTTTCATCCAGACGGTCCAGCTCCACTAAGTGATTGCCGACTTCATCGGAAGGATAGCTGAGCATCAGAACAATCCTCTTTGAACCTTTCGCGATTCCGCGCAGAATATTTCCAAACCGGTTACGGCTCAGAATAGGGAAAATGACACCAATCGTATCATCACCGAATTTCGCTTCGATATCTGTTGCGATATTGCCGATCGTAGCGTAATTACCCTGTGCCCGCGCTACGATTGATTCCGTAATGGAGACAATATCCTTATCTTGAAATTCTATATTTTCAACTCTGGAAGCTTCCAGCACACTGTCTACTACGATTTGCTCGATATTATCGCCTTCATTGATGATCGGACAACGCAACCCTCTGACAACGGTACCTACTACTCTTTCCAAATGAATCGCTCCTTAGTGAAACTCAATTTGATCACTCTTCTTTGTATTATAACTTGTGTTCATGGTATAAGTAAAATTAATATATTGAATAGGGGATATAAGGAGAAGTTATATGTCAATTAATCTTGAATGGTATAAAGTCTTTCGTACAGTAGTTCAGAATGAAAGTTTTTCTAAAGCGGCACGTCAGCTGTTCATGTCACAGCCCGCTGTCAGCCAGATCATTTCTCAGCTGGAACGGGAGTTAGATACACGTTTGTTTAACAGGACATCAAAAGGTGTTTATTTGACGGATGAAGGGTCTCTGCTGTTTGAATATGTGAATTCTGCACTGAATTTAATGGAGGCCGGCAATGAAAAGTTACAGGAAATGAAGAATCTGTCTGCGGGCGAATTGAAAATAGGTGTCGGCGATACAATTTCCCGTTACTATTTATTGCCCTTTTTAGAGGCATTCCATACCAATTATCCAAGTATTCGTTTTAAAATTATTAACGGAACGACACGGGAGCTCATCGCAGCACTTAAATCAGGCGAAGCAGACATCGCAGTCTGTAATTTTCCTGTAGAAGACGATGCGCTCGAAAAACAGGTATGTTTTGAAGTGCAGGATACATTCGTTTACGGCGAACGCTTCAAAAAGCTCTTTCTGAGGCCTGTACCTTGGCAGGAGCTGACGAAGCTGCCCCTGATTCTGCTGGAGCCGAAGTCTAATTCCCGTCAATATGTAGAAGATTTTCTGTTAGATAAAGGCGTGAAAATTCATGCGGAATTTGAATTGGGATCCCATGAACTGCTGCTGGAGTTTGCTCAGATCAACTTTGGCATCGCCTGTGTAGTGAAAGAGTTCTCATCCGACTACTTAGAACGAGGCAGGCTGCATGAAGTAGAGTTTCTCGAACAGATTCCAAAACGCAGTATTGGTGTGTGTTATTTAAAAGAGGTATCGCTGTCACCTGCGGCATCGAAGTTTATTGAAATACTGGGTAAATCACAGGCTGGTGGATGAGCATGAAAGTTCTGCAGGCGCTCGTAGTGATTCTACTAGCCGCTCATATCCACTCCACGTGTGACCATAGCCGCCGCGCAAGCGCTCATATTGCGGTCACTGATGATCATAACTGACTGTAACATGCTCATAGAGAACGAAAAGCCTTGCTGGAACAAAATTCTTCCCGCAAGGCTATACTTCATCAGCAGTACATAGCACGCTTCCGCTGATGACAGTCAAATCCTCCCTGAACGCACGATGGAAACCAGCAGATAGGCAAACATCAATGTGGCAATGACCGAACCGACTTCAATCAGTGGCAGACGGAAAAACATAGCCGTCTGTCCTGCAATCGCAGATCCGACAATGAGACCAACCATTAATATACTGAAGGCCAGCAGAACAATACTGAATGAAAGCCGGTTGGCAATTTTATCGAAGCGCCGGAAAATAACATTTGTTTCTTTCAAGCCGATATCCAAATCTACTTTGCCTTTTTCGATCGTCCTAATCGCCTTTTTAATGTCTGTTGGAAGTTCAGCGACAATTTCAGCATTCTTTGCAAAGGTATGCCAGCTGTTTTCTAGCAGTCTGCGCGGGTCGAACTGCTTTAGGAAAACTTTTTTGCTGTACGCTTCAATGGCTTTCATGATGCTCAATGATGGATCAAGTTTACTGATCACACCTTCTAATGTGATGATGACTTTGGATAAAATCGCCATTTCGTTGGGCAGCCGGATTCGGTGATAGTACGCAATGGAGAAAATTTCCATAAAGACATCGCTTAGCTGCAAATCCGTTAGAGAAGTTTCATAATACTTTCTTTCAATAATCTGCAAATCACGGTAAAGAGCATCAGTATTCGTATCGTCATCCAAAATGTCCATCGCTGAAAAGACATCAATCATCCGCTCGATGTTCCCCTTTTGCAATGCGAGCATGAGAGAGATGAAATGATAGGTCATTTCTTTGCTCAGCTGTCCGATCATCCCAAAATCAATAAAATAGACCGTATTGCCGGGAGTAATGAAGATATTTCCGGGATGCGGGTCCCCATGGAAAAACCCGTGTTCCATCACTTGGGACAGCATGGAGTCCGCTATGCGTTGTGCCAGAATCTGCCTGTCATAGCCTTCTTCATCGAGTTGTTTTATATTGCTCACTTTTATTCCGGTGATCAGCTCGGTAGTCAGCAAAACACGTGTAGAATATTCATCGTACACACGGGGCACCTGGATTTCAGCAACTTTTTCAAACTGGCGTCCGATTCTCTCTGCATTGCGTGCCTCGAGCTGATAATCCAACTCCTCACGCAGGGAATGAGAAAACTCATAAATTAGATCGCGCAGATGATAAGCTTTCGCCCAACCCGTATTCTTTTCCAAAAAGCCGGCCAAATCATGCAAAATGGCAAGGTCCGTCTCTACCTGCTGCTGGATATTCGGACGCTGGACTTTCACCGCCACTAAATCTCCACTGATCAGGCGGGCTCTATGTACTTGGCCGATAGAAGCAGAAGCGAGCGGCTCTTCTTCAAACTCCTGAAATAACTCTTCTAACGTTCCTTCCAGCTGCTGTTCAACAATCCTGCGCACGTCTTTGAAAGGAAAAGCCACTACATGATCCTGCAACTTCTCCAGCTCTTCTGCAATCTCTGCCGGAACTAAATCCCTGCGTCCGCTGGCGATCTGTCCCAGCTTGACAAAAGTAGGGCCCAGCTGTTCCAAAGCAGTCCGCAATTTTTTGCCTACATGATATAAATTTAGATCTGCGGCTTCATCTGTTGTTGAAAACTTTCGGTCAGTCAGTCCCAGACGGAACAAAATATGGCTGAATCCATTTTTTAAAAATACATTTATGATTTCTTGAGAACGCTGAGCGTTTTTCATCTTCCTTTTTAACATGCAGATCACCTCCATAAACTATCCTATTTAAAAAGATACCATTGAATGTCGATTCCTAAACAATTAGTTGGCGTGGTTTCGTCTCTCGACTTGGCAGGAGGTTTGAATGAAGTATGTGTTTGCAGTTTGAACCCGCTGCGGCGCTGGGGGATTGCCTTACGCTATGAGCCTACTGGCGAAGAGCATGCCTCACTGCCTTAATTTCTGCAAAGACCGCAGAAATACGGCAAAGCGAACCCTGCGCCGTTCGCTTAGCAACAGCCGACCCCGCAGTTGCGCCTACGCTGGTGTGGGGAATGTATGACATACTGCATTTTTACAGAGTATGAGTTTAGTTGGTGTTGTTACCGTTTCTCGACTATGCAAATGCATTGATCACAAGAATTTTAGCTTCTGCAGAATGATAAGTAATTCATGAAATACAGTACTTATTATAATAATCTAAGCTGGTATGCTCATATTGCCACTCACATAAAAATGATTGAAACACCAGCCAGTGTACCGGAGTGAAAGCCGTCACGAAGAACGGCTTTTGAGAGTAAAAGCGTAGCGTTAGGAGCACTGGTTTTAGGCGACTCCGGGAGGATCAGCCCGATAGGATGAGACAACTATGGGGAGCGAAGCGAAATTAGCGTGCAGAAGAAATTCTGTATTGCCTTAATTTCCGCAAAGAGCGCAGAAATACGGCAAAGCGAACCCTTTGCTGTTCGCTTGGCTCACCGGCCCTCCAGAACGCGTCCGCCTGGAACGCAGGGAAACGGTCTCCTTCTACTTACCCGCACTTTCACTAACCAGCCTATACTGCATAAAAGACTGTGGTAGATAAATCTGTCAAGTACCAGTCCTGAAGGAGAGTCTTTCTGAGTAATACATTTCTATATTTCTATTAATCAAGTACAATAGAGGGAGTAAAGGTTGATGTATCAAAATAAAAGTAGTAAATACGGATAAACTTTAGTTCTCTTGACAGGAGTGAGTTGAAAAGTGGAGAGAATCCACTTCATTCACATATATATATAATGAAGTGAATTCATGCAAATTACATACATATAGAGAAGATGATACTGCCTGAACCTCAAATTAAACATGGAGCTGAACCAAATGAATGATTACTCGATATTTATCGGCAGACAGCCGATACTCGAGCGGCAAGGAAATATATATGCATATGAGTTATTATACAGAAATAGTGAAGAGAATTTTTTTCCTGATATTAATCCTGAACAGGCAACGATCAGCCTGCTGGTGAATACCTTCCTTTCAGTAGGAGTGGATCAGGTTACTGACGGCATGCTTTCATTTATCAACTTTTCTGGGAAGCTGCTCGCTCAGGATTTATTTATGAGTTTAGATCCCAATCAAGTAGTTATTGAGATATTGGAGGATGTTGAAATTACCCCTGCACTCTTGCGGCGCTTGGAGAACTTCAAAGAAGCGGGGTTTACAATCGCCCTGGATGATTTCATTTTACAAAGTCAATACACACAGCATCCGCGGCTGTTTGAACTAATCGATATCATTAAAGTGGATTTTATGAATACCAGTAAGGCAGAGCGGGATGCGATAAGAGTCTTTTTGAAGGATTATCCGGACATTATTTTATTGGCTGAAAAAGTGGAGACAGAAGCAGAATATCAGCTGGCATTAAACAGCGGATATGATTTATTCCAAGGGTACTTCTTTGCGAAGCCGGAAATTATTAAGAGTGCGGAAATACCGGCCAACACACTGATTCACATGCAGATTGTAGAGTATTTTCAAAAGGAGTCACCATCGATCAGCGATCTTTCTGAAGTCATTATGCGTGACGTATCCATTTCTTATAAGCTGCTGCGATTTATTAATTCGTATGGATTTGAAATCCCGAGGCGGATTAGTTCGATCAAGCAGGCGATTGTTCTGATTGGGCTGGATGAAACAAAGAAGTGGCTGCAAGTGCTGATGCTGCATGATCTGGCGAGAGATGCAAAAAGCGGTCGTGTTACCGCGCTGGTGGAACTTTCCCTCAGACGTGCACGAGCGTTTGAATTGCTCGCGAAATATAATGGCAAGCCGAATAAAGATGAGTACTTCCTAACCGGAATGTTTTCCCTGATTGATGCAGTGATGAGTATGAAATGGGAAGATATCCTGCCTTTATTATCCCTGTCAGATGTGATTATCGACACTCTCAACGGGAGTACGACGGAGATGACAGCTTATCTGGAATTGATTGTGGCAGTGGAGCGATTTGAATGGGACAAGGTTAGCCGGTTATCAGAAGAGCTCGGAATTCCGAAAAGAAAACTGGGAGAAATCTTTTTACAGGCTATGCGATGGTCACAAGGAATCGAAGAAGACTTTAACTGAGTCAGCGAAAAGGCATTTTCACTTGAAGATGCCTTTTTTGGTGTGTATTATATACAGCTAGACTAGAATCAGTGATAACTTGTTCCAAATAGGAAGTATTTGCGTTATATCTTTTCAAGAAAGGGTATGGAAGTTAGTAAGGAAGTTACCATATGAACACTAGGAGTCGATTTAGTTGTGAATAAAAAGTTTTGGAAAAACCCCGTGTTCTCTATATCTGCAATATTTATTTTTATACTTGTATTATTGGGCGCGCTTAAGAAGGATCAGTTTGGAGCAGTTTCAGAAAGACTTTACCACTTTACAACAGATAATTTCGGCTGGTTTTATTTGCTCGCTGTATTTATCGTCATTGTTTTTTTAGTGGGACTGGCTATCAGTAAGTTCGGTGCTATTCGTCTGGGCGGCGATACGGAGCGTCCGGAATATCCTTTCTTCACATGGATCGGCATGCTGTTTTCCGCCGGATTCGGTGTGGGTCTTGTATTCTGGGGCGTAGCAGAGCCGATGAGTCACTATTTCAAATCACCGCTTGCAGGAGTGGAATCGCAAACGGAAGAATCAGCACGCGTTGCTATGGGCTATTCATTCTTCCACTGGGGAATTTCACAGTGGGCGATTTTCGGAATGGTAGGTCTCGTTATTGGCTTTATGCAGTTCCGGAAGAAAAAAGACGGCTTGATCTCCACTGCACTCGAGCCGCTGATCGGCAGCAACCGTCATGTGAAAACAGGCATAGATTCATTTGCTGTGGTCGCGACAGTTATGGGGATTGCTACTTCTCTCGGTATGGGTGTTCTGCAGATGAGCGGAGGGCTGGAATACGTCTTCAACATTAAGAGTACTTTTACCATTCAGCTCCTCATCATTGCGGTCGTGTTTGTTGCGTACATGACATCCGCCGCTTCAGGGTTGGGGAAGGGAATCGCTTATTTAGGGAACTTTAACTTGGGAATGGCAATTGCCATGCTGGCGTTCTTTTTCCTGGTAGGACCAAAAGTCTTCATACTGGAAACATTTACGCTTGCTATCGGGGATTATATTAATAATTTCATTACGTACAGCTTGCGGCTGCAACCTTATCAAGGCGGTACATGGGTGAAAGACTGGACGATTTTCTACTGGGCCTGGACCATCGCATGGTCACCTTTTGTCGGTGCATTTGTTGCACGGGTGTCAAAAGGACGGACAATTCGGGAATTCGTCATGGGTGTAATGGTAATCCCCCCTGCCTTTTCTTGTATGTGGATCGCGACA
The DNA here is from genome assembly GCF_023707945.1 of Sporosarcina sp. NCCP-2331. Lineage (NCBI taxonomy): Bacteria > Bacillati > Bacillota > Bacilli > Caryophanales > Caryophanaceae > Sporosarcina > Sporosarcina sp. NCCP-2331. Next base: position 31,872 of record NZ_BRCD01000001.1, on the reverse strand, counting down.
CTGGGTGGAACCGCGCTGTACAGTGACTTGCGCAACGGCACACAAATCGCGGAAGAAGTGGATCAAGACGTTACGTCTGCCATATTCGCAACGCTTCAGCAGTTGCCGATGACGGGACTGGTCTCTTTTCTGGCTATCGTTTTAATATTTACTTTCCTTATTACGTCTGCTGATTCAGCCACGTACATTTTAGCAAGCATGACTACGCGAGGCAGTTTATTCCCTCCGTTGGTAGTAAAGTTTGTCTGGGGCTTCCTGATGACAGCGATTGCTGCTGTTCTTCTTTCAGCAGGTGGTTTGGAAGCACTGCAGTCAGCTTCTCTGGTGTCCGCATTACCTTTTACGCTGCTGATGCTGCTGCTGATGTTTTCATTGGGAAAACTGCTCTCACGCGAACCGATTACAGTCAGACCAACTGATATTCGCCAATTTGAGCATGTAGAGGGTGAAGTTAAGAAAAAACGTAAGCGTAAAGAGAGCGAAAAAGAGAAAAAAATGCGCCGAGAGAAAGAAAAGCAGGAAAAAGCCAAGTTGAATAGAGATCGAAAATATCAAGAGCTTGAAAAGAAGAAGTATCGGGAGTACGAAAAAGAAAAAGAACAAGAGGACGATTAAGTAAAAGAAGACCGGCTCGGTGCCCAGCGCACGAGCCGGTTTTCTTCATTTTAGAATGGCGTGCTGACCGCCCTTACTTATCTATAAAGTAAAGCTGGCAAACATAGTTTATAAAGAGTCAGAGAGGGAATTTTATCTATAGTAAGCGATACACTCCGGAAGGGAGCAGCGCCATGGCGAATAGAAAAAGGAAATGGACAAAAAAACGAATTGCCGCGTACGCGTTGCTGCTGTTCACGCTGCTTTATGCAGGAGTCATGCTCTGGCAAACCTATAAACCACTGCCTTCTGGAATATCTTATGCGGGCGGCCTGCATCAAGTGGAAGACGTAGAATTCATTTATGATCTGTCCTATTCTAAAACAAAATCGAAGGAAGATTATAAATCGGAACTGCATATTTTTGATGAAGTATTTCAAATGATTGAGGAAGCTGAACAGTTTGTCGTTCTCGATTTCTTTTTAATGGATGATTATTATGATGAAAAAGAGGATTTCCCGCAGCTTGCCGATCAGATGACGGAAGTGCTGGTGGAAAAAAAGAGAAGTAATCCCGACATGCCGATCATTTACATAACTGATCCTTTAAATACCGGTTATGATTCCTATGAATCAAGATGGTTTAAGGAGCTTGATAAAGCAGGAGTCGAAGTAGTTTATACGGATCTTGAACCGCTGCGTGATTCTATGCCGATCTATTCAGGACTGTACCGCATATTGTTTCAGTGGATTGAAATAGACGGCAAAGCACATTTTCCTAATTTCTTGGCAAGTGATGCGCCCAAAGTCAAATTCACATCGTATTTAAAACTGCTTAATGTCAAAGCGAACCACCGAAAAACAGTGGTGACGGACAAAGCGGCACTTGTTACTTCCTCCAACCCTCATGCTGCAAGCGGCCGTCATGGGAATGTGGCATTTAAAGTGACGGGTCCCGTGCAAAACGACATATTGGAAGCAGAAGAAGCAGTACTGCAATATACCAATGAAGGAAAGCTGCCGCGTGCAGAGGGACTGGAAAAGCAAAAAGGCCCATATAAAGTGCAGTATCTGACAGAAAGTAAGGTGCTCGATGCTCTGGTGAAAGATATAGAGAGAGCCAAGACGGGTGATCGTATCCGCATGGGTATGTTCTATCTTTCTGAACAGCAGGTCATACGGCCTTTGGAAGAAGCAGCCAATCGCGGTGTGGACATCGAGATGATTCTCGACCCGAATGAAAACTCGTTCGGCAGTAAGAAGTCCGGCTTGCCAAATCGTCCGGTCGTACAGGAAATCCAGGAAAACACTGACGACAAGATTCAAGTCCGTTGGTATAATACCGTCATTGGCCAGTATCATACGAAGCTCGTCACCGTGCAGACGGCAGACCAAACTTTCATTACGAATGGTTCATCCAATCTGACAGAACGGACACTTCGCGATTATAATCTGGAAGCGAATTTACGCATTGTCGCCCCTGCAGACAGTGAGCTGACCGAGGAAATCAATGCGTATTTCGACAGACTCTGGAACAATGAAGACGCCCTTTACACGGTGGATGTTGAAGAGTATCAAAATAAACTGACCTTTTTCCAGCGGGGAATTTACGCTCTCCAGCGCTGGATCAAGATGACCACGTATTAAATAAGCAAACATTATAGCAGATTAATTAATAGGAGAGAGATCAGATGAAAATTGTGGTATTTGGCGCAACGGGGAGAACGGGCAGTGAAATCGTACGGATGGCATTGACAGACGGCCATGAAGTGAAGGCTTTTGTACGGACACCTGAAAAATGTACTCCGCAGTCGAATTTGACTGTCATTCAAGGGGACGTGCGAGATGCACAAGCAGTAAAACAAGTCATAGAAGGCGTCGATGCAGTAGTAAGCGCATTAGGTACAGACGGCACAACCACATTGACTGAAGCAACTTCTTCCTTTATCGAGGGAATGAAAGCTTGTGGTGTTTCCCGTCTCGTCACAATCGGGACTGCAGGAATATTAGAAAGCCGGACTCAACCTTCGAAACTGCGGTACCAATCAAATGAATCCCATCGTAAACTGACTTTTGCAGCGGAAGAGCACCATAAAGTATACGATATGCTAAGCGGCTCTTCATTGGAATGGACAATTGTCTGTCCTACCTATTTACCCGACGGAGAGGCAGCTGGAAACTATCGAATCGAACGGGACCGGCTGCCAATTGAAGGAAAACAGATTACTGTGGGCGATACCGCAGCATTTGCTTATCATGAATTAATTGAAAAGCAGCATATTGGCTATCGTGTAGGAATTTCCTATTAAAATCATATTGATTTGTGACTATCATTAGAATGGATGTAACGTTTGAACTAAAATCAAGTGAAAAGATGGATAACATTGCATGTTATCTGTGATATAATAGGTTAATAGCATCATGGGGAGAAGGAGAATGGAAGACAAATGAGATGGTCCTTGAGAAATTTAATTCAGATCGTAGCAATATTGGCGATCGTTTTGACCTTCCTAACGAGCACTACAGTCGGCTATCGCGTAAATAAGCAAAACTTAATTGAATCAACGTTGGAAACGAATAAAGCGTATGCCGAGAAATTGTCTTCCACCACAGATACATATTTACGGGACATCCTTCAGACGTTGACAGTGAACGCAGAAGAAGTCATGCCATTACTTGATCAGCCGGGTGACCGGTTAAAGTTGAATACCATTGCGGAGCGGATTCGGACACAGACCGACACATTTAACTCTGTTGCAATCGCTGACCCTGAAGGTACAGTGATAGGAGTATCACCGCCAAGTCTTGACTTGCTTGGCGAAAAACTGACATCGGCCGGCGCGCGCCAGGCACTGAAGGAAAAGAAGCCAATAATTTCAGAACCGTATGTCGGTATTACAGGAGAGCTATTGATCTTCATAAGTGTTCCGTTAATGTCAGATGACGGTGTATACAGAGGTTATATGGGCGGTGCCATCTATCTCAATAAATCGAATGTCCTAGAGAAAATGCTGGGTAAGCATTTTTATGATAATGGATCATATGTATATGTGGTCGATGGGAATGGAATGCTGATCTACCACCAATTACAAGATCGTTTAAAAGATGATGTGTCCAGTAATACAGTCGTGAAAAAAGTGATTACAGGAGTAGACGGAGCAGAGGAGATAGTCAACACGAAAGGCATCGCCATGCTGGCCGGCTACTCTTATGTTCCTATAGCAGACTGGGGAATTATATCTCAGCGGCCGGTTGAGATTTCCGTCGCGTCTGCAAAAAGCATGGTATGGGAGATGGCATGGAAATCGCTGCCGTTGTTATTCCTGGCCTTTTTCTTAGTATGGTATCTGTCAAGAAAGATTGCATTACCGCTGCAAAAGTTGGCATACTATGCGGAAACGAGTACAGAAACTGACCATAAAGAAAAAATGGAAAATGTCTCGGAGTGGTATTATGAGGTCAGACAGTTAAAAGCGGCAATGCTGCACAGCTTGGATTACTTCAGAAATGAAATGAATTATTTCATTCATCAATCGACTACTGATCCGTTGACGAAATTAACAAATCGCCGGACGATGGACGATTATATGAAAAAGTGGGTCGAGCAACGGACGCCTTTTGCGATAATTATCCTGGATATTGATAAATTTAAGCGTGTGAATGACCGCTATGGCCACGCAGTCGGCGATGAGGTATTGATTTACTTAACGGACTTAATGCAGGAATGTGTTCGAAAAGATGATATCTGCTGCCGGTATGGCGGGGAAGAATTTGTGATTTTGCTTCCTAAAGCAGATAAAGTAACGGCTTTTCTCAAGGCAGAACGACTTCGTGAAACGCTGGAAAACAAAATCAGCCCATGCGGAGAGATTGTAACGATTTCTTCAGGCGTAGCGGCATATCCATTACATGCAGAACACCTTGCCCGGCTGATTGAACTGGCGGATCAGAGTTTATATGAAGCAAAACGGACAGGTCGGAATAAAACCGTTGTAGCGCCTGACGAACCTCAACATGAGTAAGATGTGTTGGGGTTTTCTTGAGTTGCTTTATTGAATGAATGGACAGGGGGAAAGGAGATGACAGGGTGGAAGAACGAGAGCTTGACCGCCGGCTTCATATTCAGACGGCGGGTATACGCGAGTGGGCTCTTCAGTCCGCTCACTATAATCGGTATGAAGCGACTCCATATGACGCGCTGGATTACTTATTTGCACAGCATGAAGTCTTAACAAGCGGCGGCTGGATCGATTTTGGCTGCGGCAAAGGGAGAGTGCCGTTTTACGTTCATTATCTTTATGCACTGGATATTACAGGAATTGAAATGAACAGCGTGCTGTATCAGGATGCGATGAATAATTTGATAGATTATCGCGGGGCGTTTCCAAAGAAAAAGGGGGCAGTGTCCTTTGAATGCATTTTGGCTGAGCGTTTTAGTATACCTGCCGATGCTTCTACATTCTACTTTTTCAACCCGTTCTCACTTGATATTTTCCGGTCAGTCATCCGAAATATTGTGTTGTCTCTCGAAGAAGCAGATCGAGATGCTGAAGTGATTTTATATTATCCGACGTCAGCTTATGAACAGTTCCTGAATGAGCATCTTTCATTCGAAAGAGCTGCAGAACTCCCTATTACCCATTTACAGCTGTATGACCCTAACGAACGCTTTCTTGTCTATACGTATAAGAGCCCTGACCAGTGATTGGTCAGGGCTTTACATTATGACGCTGTCCGTGTGCTGATGCGCTGCCCGATCCAGAAAATGAGCTCCATTAACAGGGCGGCCAAAATTCCGACCAGCAATCCGCTGGAAAGGAGCGGTTGCAGCAATTCAGGCAGAGAAGCGAACACTTCGGCAGGAAGCGTCATGATCGACAAGCCGAGCAAAGCGGGCAATGCGACCCGATAAATAGTCTTCGGTTCAAACGTCAGACCTTCCACATTGCGCAGTGCAGACCGGAATAACTGTAAATACGCAACGAACAGCACCGTATTTCCGACGCTTTGTGGGATAGTAGAGAAAAACGCACTTAACGGCGGCACCAGCCCCAAGATAATAAACAGACCCGAACCAATGAAGAAAGGTGTCCGTTCTTTGATGCCGCTGGATTGTAAAAAACCGATTGAAGAAGCGTAAGGAGCGTAAGGAACTAAACCGAGTGCACCCGCTCCGACATTCAATCCTCCGGTAATAAGGAAGGATATTTTGTACTGTTTTTTTGTCGTTTCCTTCTCAAAAATATCTTCCGCGCCTTTTAATGTGGCGACCGTGTTGGTTGTGTTCAATAAGCCTGTGATAATCACCGTAATGACAATCCCCATTTCAATCGTCGGTTCACCCCATGGGAACCATTGGATAAACGGCGTCGTTTTAATTGTTTCCGCGGCTTCTTGCGGGAATATCAGCGCAGCACTGATCCAGCCGACCGTCATTCCCACCAGCAGATTCAAGCTGCTGAGGATGCCTTTGCCTTTTACATGCACGAGTATGGTCAGTGCAGCCAGAGCAAATGAAAACAATGCAGTAGATAAGTTTATGTAATTTCCGTCATTCAGACCAATCATCCCTTTTAAAAAGATGGTGATCAGCTGGTTCGCCAGCAATAACAGAAAGACAAACATGACGGCGGGCGTAAACCATTTTTTTAATATCTCACCCATACCGAGCATTCCTAAAATCGCGACTAATACCCCTGATATCATCGCGCCGACTGCAATACTACCCCCAACAGTCGTTAAGCTTACATTCATTGCACTCGCTGTGCCTGCCAGACTGAGTACAACCCCCCACCAAAGCCCGGATTGACCTTCCATCAGTGCTAAACGGTGTCCGAGCGTCCCTTGCAGCAGACATGCAATTCCTGTAAAGATAAATGAACGCTGGATTGCAGAAACGATTTCAATTTGTTCTAATTCAAATGCTGCCCCTACGGAAATTGGAATAACGACCGTGTTGGCAAACATGAAAAAGAGCCACTGAAATCCTGCCAATGCGGTAACTGAATGCCGCATTTGATTTGCTCCCATCAACATCTCCCCTTGTGCAAACTCTTTCAGTAATTTGACTTAATGAAAAAGTTTAAATATAAAGAAAACTATAGCATACTAGTAAATGAATTAGTAATGTTACATGCTGATGAAAAGTCATTAATTTAGAAGGTGAGTTTTAGTTTTTGCGGGTTTCGTTGTTCGACTTTGCCGGTAGTTTGAATGAAGTGTGTGTTTGCAGTTTAAAAACGCTTCGTCGCCCGGGATTGACTTCTGCTTTGAGCCAGCTGGCGAAAAGCGCGGCTGCCTGCCAAAGATGTTTTGCGGATGATCATAGTACCCGCTCAAGCGCTCATGACTCAGCCTCAGCCGCTCATACACACCTGCCACGTGATCATTCGGCTCGGCCTCGTGATCATACCGCAACCCGCCGTGATCATTGAACCGGCCTCCGCGCTCATAGCCGCTCTGCAGTTGGGCCTGAGCTGGTGTTGCAGAAAATATCTTATGCTGATTTTTTGCTAAGTGTGAATTTAGTTGGTATGGTTTCGTTGCTCGACTTTGCGGGAGGTTTGAATGAAGTATGTTTTTGCAGTTTAAACCCGCTGCGGCGCTGGGGGATTGCCTTACGCTGGGAGCCTATTGGCGAAGAGCATGCCAACAGTCTCCCAGCAACGGCTAACCCCGCAGTTGCGCCTTCGCTAGTGTGGGGAATGTATAGCATATTGCTCTTTTGCAATGTGTAGATTTAGTTGGTGTGTTTTCGTTTTTGGACTTTGGAAATGCATTGATCACAAGAAACTTAGACTTTGCAGAATGATAAGTTTTGCATGAAACACCTTGTCTATCGTAATAGCCCCAAATAGTACGCTCATACTGCTTGCTCACACAAAAAGTATTGAAAAACCAGCCTAGTGTACCGGAGTGGAAGGCAACCTAAGTACGCCGCGTCCTGCGGCAACGGTTGCATGACTCACTTCGTGTGAGCCCGCGGCAAATACCACTCGGGGAGGATCAGCCCGACAGGATGAGACAACTAAAGGGAGCGAAGCGAAATTAGCGTGTAGAAGAAACTCTGTATTGCCTTAATTTCTGCAAAGAGCGCAGAAATACGGCAAAGCGAACCCTTCGCTGTTCGCTTGGCTCACCGAGGGCCCTCCGGAACGCGTCCGCCTGGAACGCAGGGGAACGGTATACTCCCACTTACCATCCAATACTAAGCAGTAAATTATCACGCCTTTCCACTCAGCAAAGGGATGATTTCCTCGCTGGGGACCGGCCGTGAATAAAGGAAACCCTGTGCTTCATCACAATCGAGCCGCTTCAAAAAGTCTGCCTGCTCCACGGTCTCTACTCCCTCTGCAATGACACTCAAGTGCAAATTCTTAGCTAGGTCAATAATAGCCTTGACAATGACGGAGTTGTCAGTCAGTTCTCTAATGAATGACTGGTCTATTTTCAGGTGAGTAATCGGAAACTTGCTAAGGTAACTTAATGAAGAATAGCCGGTTCCAAAATCGTCAATACTTGCTTTAATACCAATTTCCCGAAGCTGTTGAAGAATTTTCTGGCAATAATCCACATCGGAAGTCATACTCTCGGTAATTTCGATATTCAAATAATGCGGCTCCAAGCCAGTTAGTTTCAATGTCTGTTTTACATCTGAAACAAAAGTATGGGTCTTAAATTGACGCAGTGAAACGTTGACACTCATACGGATAGGAGTGTAGCCAAGGTTTTGCCATTCTTTCGCCTGCCTGCAAGCCGTTTCTAATACCCATAAACCAATGGGTAAAATTAACCCGGTCTCTTCAGCAATAGGAATAAACTTTCCCGGCGAAATCATGCCTCTGGAAGAATGGTTCCAGCGCAGCAATGCTTCTACGCCTTTCATTTCACCCGTCATAAAATCTAGCTGGGGCTGATAATGAAGCGACAGCTCATTTTTCTTGAGCGCCTGTCTCAGCTCCATCTCGATCAGAGTCCGTTCGATCAGTTCGTTATACAGCTCTTCTGTGAAAAATTGATACGTCCCTTTACCCGACTGCTTCGCCAAATACATCGCAGAATCTGCATTTCGAAGGAGCGAATCGTAATCCATGCCGTCTTCAGGGAAGACGCTGATACCGATGCTCGGAGCAATAAATACTTCCAGATGATCGATCTGAAATGACTTCGATATCTCTTCCACTATTCTGCGTGCTACTAGCGTCACGCCTGTTTTAGTGGCAGAAGTACAGAGAACGATGAATTCATCTCCGCTGAGCCGCGACACCATGTCATTATGACGTATAATCAGTTTCAGCCGTTCACCGACTGCTTTCAAGAGCTGGTCACCTACATAATGGCCCATGGAGTCATTAATATTCTTGAAACGATCCAAATCGATATAAAGCAGTGCGAATGCTTCCTGACTTTTTTTGCGGTCTGCAATGAGCTGTGTCACCGTACGTTTCAACAGCCGGCGGTTTGGCAAATCTGTCAAATGATCATGAAACGCCATATGCTCGACCATTCGTTCTGCCTCTTTCCGGTCCGAAATATCGATAGCGGTGCCAACGACTTCAGACACTTTCCCTTCTTCGAAAATAGGTGATAAGTAAACAAGGAATGTGAATGTTTTATAAACCACTTCAAATTGTGAGCTGCGTCCGAGCGATCCGTCCAGCAGTTGTCTGCGGATGTAGTAAAGATCATAGTTCCACTCGGAAGATATTTCGTTTAGCATTTCCTTTGTAATTCCGAGCAGCTCAATGATTTTCCCTTCGAGCAATGTGAAAGTAATTTCATTATCTTCAACTGTATATTTGAAAATTCCATTTTGAAGGTTTTTGACTGTCGTTGCGAAATCATTCTTCATAGCGATTTCCAAGGATTTCTCAGCTGCTTTATGTGTAGTGATATCCTGTCGTATGGAAATATATTGATACGGTCTCCCATTCGAGTCGATGAAGGGAATAATGGTGGTATTTACCCAATAATAATCGCCGGCTTTAGATAAATTGCAGATATCTCCATGCCAGACTTTACCGGATTGAATGGCCTGCCACATATCTTGGAAGAAATTTTTCGAATGGGTGCCCGAATTGACTACCCGATGTGTTTTTCCGATCAGTTCTTCCCTGGAGTATTTGGAAAGCTTGCAGAATTGTTCATTTACATAAGTGATCATACCTTGAGCGTTCGTAATGGCTACGACTGCCGACTGATCTAATGCATATTTGAAGTTTTGTAAATCTGTCCGCGTTTTTGCAAACTCGTGGGAAACCAGTGTTGATCCAGTCACATCAATGTCTAAGGAGAGATAATGTGTTAAGACGTTAGCTGTATCGTAAATAGGGACAATCGTGATATCAAGCCAATAGTTAGTCCCATCTTTCGCATAGATTTTTACAGATTCCTGATAGACTTTTTCTTTCTTAAAATATTCCTTTAAAGCATTCAGTGTCACGCCGACCGTCAGACCTTTATTTAACAGCTCCCAAGTACTGCCGATTAGTTCTTCCTCACTGTATCCAGTTAACTTACAAAAATTATGGTTTACATACGTGAGTCTGCCATCCAGATCAATCAGCGATACACAGAACGTTTCTTCAAATAAAGTCGACAAAGATGGATTAAATATTGGCGTGTGTAATGGCATCATGGTAACTTCCTCTCTACAGGCAATTCTTAGATACATAGAATATAAAACTAACGGCAAAGCGTTCAAAAGTCCCTAATGTATATTAATATATTTTATTAGTAAGATAAAATAGTGAATTCGTATAATTATAACACATGAAAAGAGAGGAATGAACTAGTTTTAAAGGGAAAAATAAGGCGGATTAGAGGATATAGGATGTATTTCCACGGAGAGTAATAAAGTATAAAAAGGCGGAAGCCCTGGTTGCTTCCGCCTGGTTCATCTCTTTGGCCTGTAGTTGAGTTTGTGAAATAATTCTGTTCTCTCTAAATCAGTTAGTTCCCGCCATTGGCCAATCGGCAGATCACCTAATTCGATTGTCAGTATTCTTACGCGTTGCAGCCGCTGAATATGATAGCCGAGAGCTGCGCACATTCGGCGGATTTGACGGTTCAGCCCTTGTGTCAGTACGATAGAAAAAGTCCGGGAACCGAGTTTTGTGACGGTGCATGGCTTGGTTACCGTGTCGAGAATTTTCACGCCTTTTTCCATCTGCGAAATAAAAGATTCAGTAATAGGACTTTCCACAGTGACGATATATTCTTTCTCATGACCGTGTTCTTCGCGGAGGATTTCATTGACGATATCGCCATCGTTCGTCAGCAATAACAATCCGTCCGAATCTTTATCCAACCGTCCGATATGAAAAATCCGCAGGGGATGGTTAATAAAATCGATGACATTTCCTTTAATATGACGTTCTGTTGTACTGGTAATGCCAACCGGCTTATTGAGGGCAATATAGACTAATTGTTCTTCTTTCTCCACCGGCTTGCCGTCCACTTCCACCTGATCACCGGCTTCGACTTTGCTGCCGAGTTCTGCAAGCTGGCCGTTTATTTTGACTCTGCCGTCAGCAATCCACTTATCTGCACCGCGCCTGGACACGATACCCGCCTCACTCAGATATTTATTGATGCGCATATATACTCTCCTTCCGAACTGGTTACGATAAGGTGATTATAACATTTTTGAAACGTTTTAGGGCCGAACACCGAAGTCTGTTCTTGACAACCTGTCACGTGTGTATTGCGAAAATCCTGCTGCAGTTTAAACCCGCTTAGGCGCTGGGGGATTGCCTTACGCTGTGAGCCTACTGGCGAAGAACATGCCACACTGCCTTAATTTCTGCAAAGAACGCAGAAATACGGCAAAGCGAACCCTGCGCTGTTCGCTTAGCAACGGCCGACCCCGCAGTTGCGCCTTCGCTGGTGTGTAGAAAGAATATCACATTGATTTTTGCAGGGTACGTATTTCGTTGCTAACCTTTGCAGAATACTAAGTATTGCATGAACAACATACTTATTATAATAGTCCCGAATAGTATGCTCATACTGCCTACTCACACAAAGAATATTGAAAAACATGCCAGTGTACCGAAGTGGAAGGCAACCTAAGTACGCCGCGTCCTGCGGCAACGGTTGCATGACTCACTTCGTGTGAGCCTGCGGCAAAACCACTCCGGGAGGATCAGCCCGACAGGTGAGACAACTTGCGGGAGCGAAGCGAGAGCCGTCACGAAGAACGGCTTTTGCGAGTAAAAGCGAAGCGTTAGGAGCACATCTTTGCACTTCAAGTTGGCTTACCGCGGGCCCTCCGGAACGCGTCCGCCTGGAACGCAGGGAAACGGTATCTTCCCACTTACCATTCTATACTGCGCCATCACAGTCAAATCTTAAACTGCTCATGAAATAAACTGTCAAGCACATATTTTGATGAAGACCCGTTTTTAACGGAAGAAGTAGTTGACATTAAAGATTCAGCATATTAAGATTAGTGTAATTATAGGATGGACAGAAGGTTTCGACAGCGGAATCGTCCACGTTAGCTTAGCTGAGACAGTTTGAGAAGAGAATAGTGAAAAGATAGGAATAAGAAGAGTAGCGATTGTGCGTGCTTGCTAGAGAGTCAGTGGTTGGTGGGAACTGATACACGGCAGTCGTGAATGGACTTATGGAAGCTGTTTCGGTGAGAAACAGACGTGTGCCCTCGTTACAGGCAGTGTGAAAACACATAAAGTGGGAGTGCTGCGGCACTTCAATTTGAGGTGGCAACGCGGTTACCAATCGTCCTCTGCAACAGGCTGAATCTGTCTGTTTGCAGGGGGCTTTTTATATTCACTTTGAAGTGTACCGGGCACAGTCTATAGAGAAGAGGAGAATGGACATGACGGCAGAGAAGAACTTACGGGTTACATCACGGAAGATTGAGGGAGATTCACTAACGCCTATATTGATTTTCAGAAGATTGAAAGGCAAGCATAAATTTTTATTGGAGAGTTCTTCGCAGGCAGAAGGCTCAGGACGCTACTCATTCATTGGACTGAATCCTCAAAAAGCCTACCGCGGAAGTGACGGCATCGTGGAGGAAATCGTTTATTCAACAAATAAGACGTACACACATGAAGGTGATCTGTACACATTGCTTAAACGGCTGATGCCGAGAATTACGGAAGACTCCGGTTTCCCGTTTACAGGCGGTGCGGTCGGCTATGTAGGGTACGGAGCTGCACGCAATGGGGAACAGCGCTCGGCAGATGACCTGCACATACCGGATGTCTACTTCAATATTTACGATACGGTGGTCATCTATGATCATCATCTGCACGAGGTGACACTGCTGCATACGGAAATTAATCCGGTGTACGAAACGCCGGACCTTGATGCCATCGAAGAGATGATCGTCAACGGCAGCACAGAGAAAGAGGAAGACGTGTCGCTTTCCGATTATCATTGTGCGATATCGCAGGAAGAGTTTGAACGCCGGGTTCAGCTCGTCATCGACGCAATCAAAGAAGGGCGGGCGGAGCAGGTTGTCATCTCCAGAAGACTGGAAGCGGACATTAAAGGCGATCCATTCGCCCTGTACCGCAGGCTGCGCCGAAGAAATCCGTCACCCTATATGTACTATATGGAGTTCGACGATCACACAGTCATCGGAACATCTCCTGAAAGTCTCGTCAAAGTAACAGACGGCAAAGTGCTGACGAATCCGATTGCCGGCACCCGCAGAAGAGGAAGGAATGAAGCGGAAGATCTGACTCTCGAGAAAGAACTGCGCAACGATCCGAAAGAGCTCTCTGAACATGACATGCTGGTGGAAGTCAGTAAAAAAGAAATGCAGCAAGTGTGCCGTCTGGAAACGATTGAAGTAGCAAATTATTTGGAAACTGTGCGTTACGAACACGTCATGCATCTCGTTTCGGAAGTGGAAGGCGAACTTGCACCCGGACTGCATGCACTGGATGCTTTGAAAGCGACAATGCCTGCAGGTACCGTGACAGGTTCACCTAAACCGGCAGCGATGGCCATCATTGATCAACTTGAAGATCAGCACCGCGGCATTTATGGAGGCGCGATCGGCTATATCGGCCTCAACGGCAATATAGACTTTGCCCTGACGATCCGCACAATGCTCGTCAAGGAAGGCAAAGCGTACGTCCAGGCAGGAGCAGGAATCGTGGAAGCTTCTGTCCCGGCGCTGGAATTTAAAGAAACAGCCAATAAAGCCCGTTCACTGCTTGAAGCAGTTGAAATAGCGAAGTGATTGAATTACCAGAAGAGATGAGGAGAGATGAGCATGGAGAAGTTTTTGAGCATAGTAGAGAAACAGCGTCACTTGATGTATGAAGAAATGAGAGAAGCAGCCGAACTGCTTTTTAATGAACAGACAGATGAGGACCAAATTATTACGTTTTTAACGGCTCTTTCGCAAAAAGGAGAAACTTCACATGAAGTCGCAGCCCTTGCAGCCGTTATGAAGTCCTATGCAAATGAATTCACGCCGGCAGCAGCACGCTATCTGGACAACTGCGGTACGGGCGGGGACGGAGTCAATACATTCAATATCAGCACAACAGCCTCATTTGTCCTCGCGGGGGCAGGCGTGCAGGTGGCAAAGCACGGAAACCGTAAAATTTCGAGTGCGGCAGGCAGCCAGGACGTGCTGGATGCACTCGGCATTCATACGGATTTTCAGATAGCTGATATGCAGAATCTGCTGGAACAGGAAGGAATCGCATTTTTATTTGCACCTGCCATCCATCCGAGAATGAAACGGATTGGCGCCATTCGCAATAAAATCGGCAAGCCGACGATTTTCAACTTGGTCGGCCCCCTGACGAATCCGGTAGCATTGGAAACACAGTTCACGGGCATCAACCGTCCCGACTTCATTATGGAGTACGCATCTGTGCTACGGATGCTTGGACGGAAGCGGGCGATTGTCGTCAGCGGAGCAGGCGGCATGGATGAAGCATCTCTTGCCGGGCAGAATGAATTTGTACTATTGGATCATGGTGATTTAATTCCGTTTTCATTGACGGCGGATGATGTAGGTCTGGATTACGCGCCGCTGTCTGCGATCAGGGGCGGGGATGCGCTAGAAAATGCAGCGATGGCGCGTGCGATACTGAATGGAGAGCGAGGGCCAAAGTTTGACACGGTTGTATTGAATGCGGGTATCGGACTGTTTGCGAATGGTCAGGTGAAGACGATACAAGAAGGTGTCAAACGGGCAACTGATAGTATTTTATCAGGTAGAGCATTAGAAAAATTAAACGCTGTGGTCGCGTTCAGCGAATCAATTCAGCAGAAGGCGGTTGTCCAATGACGATTTTAGATAAAATTCTAGTGCAAAAAAAAATAGAGGTAGAGCAGCTGCTGGCAAAGGATGCAACATTTCCGGAGCGTGCAATTACACGGCCGTCTCTTTATAAATCCCTGCAGACTGCAAAACAGCTGCAAGTGATTTCAGAGATAAAGCGGGCGTCTCCTTCAAAAGGTCTGATTGCAGAAGGCGCAAATCCCGTCAGACAGGCTTCGGCTTATTACAAAGCAGGCGCCGCATGTATTTCTGTTCTGACGGATAAAGAATTTTTCCAAGGTTCATTCGATGATCTGGCGGCTGTTGCAGATGTGGTGCCAATTCCTTTATTATGCAAAGACTTCATGATTCATGAAATTCAGATTGACCAGGCAAAAAGTGCAGGTGCTTCGGTAATTTTGCTGATAGCGGCGGCTCTAGACGATCAGACGCTTGGAAGACTGTATACGTATGCGAACAGGCTCGGATTGGATGTATTGGTGGAAGTGCATGATACGGAAGAGTTGCAGCGTGCGCTGGCGATTGATGCGAAAATTATTGGCGTCAATAACCGGGATCTGCATACATTTGAAGTGGATCTGGTGCAGACAGAGCGGATTGCGAAAGAGTTTCCATTCGATGAAGAGCGGGTTTTGATCAGTGAAAGCGGCATTTGGAATGCTGAAGATGCAGAGCGTGCTGCAGAGGCCGGCGCAAGTGCAGTGCTGGTCGGAGAATCGTTGATGCGCAGTGATTCTGTGAAGGAAGCATTGCAGGCGCTGCAAGTGGATAAGCCGGTAGTTCGTTCATGACAAAAGTGAAGATTTGCGGACTGATGAAAGCAGAGCATGTGAAAGCGGCGGTGGATGCCGGAGCTGATGCAATCGGTTTTGTCTTCGCTCCGAGCCGCAGGGAAGTATCGATTCAACAGGCGCAGAAGCTTGCTGCCATTATTCCTGATGCTGTCTTGAAGATCGGTGTATTCGTGGATGCATCAAAGGAAGAGTTGCAGCGGACATTCAAGGAAGTGCCGCTAGATTATATTCAGTATCACGGGGAGGAGTCGCCGGAATTCATTCGGGAAGTTGGTTTGCCGTCTATCAAGGCGCTTGCCATTCAGAATGAAGAAGATGCGAAACGGGCGGCTGTTTACGACGTGGATTACTATTTATTTGATACCCCCGGGATAGAGTACAAAGGCGGCAGCGGCAAGACGTTCGACTGGTCACTGCTTGAAGATGCCGGTGTGCCGCTCGCGAAGACGATTTTAGCAGGCGGACTGCATGCAGAAAATGTGCAGGAGGCAATCAGACAGGTTCAGCCGTTTATGGTCGATGTATCGAGCGGCGTGGAGATTGATAAACAAAAAGACAGTGAACGTATTCGGACGTTTATTCATAGAGCGAAGGGCAGGAGTGATCAGGATGCAGACAGCAGAAACTAAAGGACGTTACGGCAGATTCGGCGGACAATTTGTTCCGGAAACGCTGATGACGGCATTGCAGGAGTTAGAAACAGCATACGAAGAAGCACAGAAGGATCCGGCCTTTACAGAAGAATTGGATTATTATCTGAAAGACTTCGTCGGGCGGGAAAATCCATTATTTTTAGCAGAGCGTCTGACAAAGCATGCAGGCGGTGCAAAAATTTATTTGAAGCGTGAGGACCTGAACCATACGGGCGCCCATAAAATCAATAATTCATTGGGGCAGGCACTTCTTGCGATTCGTATGGGCAAGAAGAAAATCGTTGCAGAAACTGGTGCCGGCCAGCACGGAGTGGCTACGGCAACAGCCTGCGCGCTGCTCGGTCTTGAATGTGTCGTATTCATGGGGAAAGAGGATATCCGCCGTCAGGAATTGAATGTTTTCCGCATGGAGCTGCTCGGAACGAAGGTTGTTTCGGTGGATAAAGGATCAGGCACACTGAAGGACGCAGTGAATGAAGCACTGCGCTATTGGGTTGCTAATGTGGAAGATACGCATTATATTTTGGGCTCAGCACTCGGTCCGCATCCATTTCCGCAGATTGTGCGTGATTTCCAATGCGTAATCGGCAATGAAACGAAGAAACAGCTTCAGGAGAAAGAAGGACGTCTTCCTGATGCAGTCGTTGCATGTGTCGGCGGAGGCAGTAATGCAATCGGCATGTTCCATCCTTTTGTTGCAGATGAAAGTGTCAAAATGTACGGTGTCGAGGCGGCGGGCAGCGGAATTTCCACTGGAAAACACGCGGCAGCCGTACCGGGCAAGCAAGAAGGCGTGCTGCACGGCGCGTATATGTATGTGCTGCAGGACGAAGATGGTTTCATTCAGGAAGCACATTCTATCTCAGCAGGTCTGGATTATCCTGCAATCGGCCCTGAACATTGCCATTTAGACGATATCGGACGTGTGCAGTACGATTCTGTCACAGATGAGCAAGCCCTTGAAGCGCTGCAGCTGCTGTCACGCACGGAAGGCATCATTCCTGCTATTGAAAGTGCGCATGCTGTCTATTATGCAGTACAGCTTGCGAAACAAATGAAAGAAGACGAACTGCTCGTCATCTGTTTATCAGGACGCGGCGATAAAGATGTGGCTGCGGTGCGCGACGCGTTGGGAGGCCGGGGGAAATGACGAAATCACGAGTGAAACAAGCTATTTTAGAGTGTAATGAACAAGGAGACAAAGCATTCGTACCATATATCATGGCTGGAGACGGTGGGCTGGAGACATTGAAAAAGACCATTTTATTTTTACAGGAGGCAGGTGCCACGGCAATTGAAGTCGGTATTCCATTTTCAGATCCCGTTGCGGACGGAGAAGTAATCCAGCAGGCGGGCGAACGTGCGCTGGCAGAAGGCGTGACACTGCGCAAAGTGATGAACGAACTGGCTTCATTTAAGGAAGAAGTGACAGTTCCGCTCGTCATCATGACGTATTTAAATCCTGTGCTGAGTTACGGATTGGATAAAATTGCGGCGGATTGCGAGAACAGCGGTGTCTACGGACTGATCATACCGGATTTGCCGCTGGAAGAAAGCGGACTGCTGAAAGAAGCGTTGAAAAATTCGGAAGTCGCACTCGTTCAGCTGATTTCACTGACAAGTCCGGCTGCGCGGATCAAAGCGATTGCGGAAGCGGCGGAAGGTTTCATTTATGCAGTCACAGTGAACGGCATTACAGGCGTGCGGAATTCATTCAATGAAGGTTTGGAAGAACATCTGCAGAAGCTGAAAGAAGCAAGCTCGGTACCTGTATTGGCAGGCTTCGGAATTTCCACTCCTGAACAGGTGCAGACACTCGGTGCTTTGGCTGACGGCGTCATTGTCGGCAGCGCAATTGTAACGGCTCTGCATGAGAATGACTTGCCGAAAATCAATACTTTAATCGCTGCATCGAAAAATCAAGTATCTCAAATATAATGGCAGACCGGACGACTGGTGAACTTCAGTTGTTCGGTTTTTTCTGTGCAATGGATCAGCCGCGCGCGAAAAAGGCCTTCTGGCGCGCCAAACGTAAAGCCCTTTTTGCCGCTCCAAACTAACGCCTCGCCGCGCGAAACCACTACCTCACCGAACCAATCCCATTTCGCATCGCAAGAAATTCATTGTCCATCGCAACAAACTGTCCATAAAACCCAAATTGTGCATAACTATTTAATTCGCATGCATAATTTTCCCGGAACTATTCACACTATCCGCAAAGGAGCTGATGAGATGGAGGATAACTTGCTGACTATCCACAATCTCCGGACATCTTTTCGAATTAACGGCAGGTTTCATCGAGCAGTTGACGGAATATCGTTAACTATCCACAGAAATGAAGTGCTCGCCATCGTCGGTGAATCGGGCTGTGGGAAAAGTGCACTCGCGCTGTCGATTATGGGCTTGCATCCGCCAGATCAGTCAGCAGTGGAAGGTTCCATCGATTTTCAGGGACGGAACCTATTGCAGCTGTCCACTTCAGAACTCAATCAAATCCGAGGGAAAAAACTCGCGATGATTTTTCAAGATCCGATGACCGCCCTGCATCCATTGTGGAAAGTGGGACGGCAAATAGAAGAACCGATGAAATACCATTCAATGTTATCCACAAAACAGAGAAGACAGCGAACTCTTGAATTGTTGAAACTTGTAGGAATTCAAAAATATAAACAAGTCTATCAACAGTATCCCCACGAACTGTCAGGCGGTATGCGGCAGCGGATTTTAATAGCCATCGCATTAGCCTGCGATCCGGTTTTGCTCGTTGCAGATGAACCGACGACGGCGCTTGATGTGACAGTGCAGGCGCAGATTCTTGAGCTGATGAAAGAACTGCAGCGGCAATCGCAAACTGGTATTTTATTGATTACCCATGATTTGGGCGTGGTAGCGGAAATGGCGGATCGGGTGGCGGTCATGTATGCCGGAGAGATTGTGGAGCTGGCGCCGGCCGAAGAGCTGTTCCGTCATCCGCGTCACCCTTATACACAATCGCTGTTTCATTCACTCCCTTCATCTAATGAAAGGAAGCAGAAACTGCATGCAATAGAGGGAATCGTGCCTGCCATTGAAAATCTGGAGCGGGCCGGCTGCCGTTTTGCGCCGCGTATTCCGTGGATTGCCGAGAAAGGACATGATGCAGAACCGGTGCTACAGGAAATTGCACCCGGCCATTTCGTGCGCTGCAGCTGCTATCAACATTTCTATTTACCGGATGGAAAGGAAGAAAAAGATGTCTCTGCTGCAGCTACGTGATGTGTCCGTTCATTATACAAAGACCGGCAGTTTTTTCAAACGCAAGAGCGCTGTCATTCCTGTCATTGCCCAATTGAGCCTTGAACTCCGGCCAGGCGAAATATACGGGCTGGTTGGTGAATCAGGTTGCGGGAAGTCAACAGCAGCAAAAGCGATCATTGGTTTACATCAACTGTCAGCAGGTCAAATCTTTTTCAATGGAGAAGACTTGTCGCAGCTCACCCGAAAGGCGCGAAAGCAGCAAATGAAAGAAATTCAAATGATCTTCCAGGATCCTTATTCTTCGTTGAATCCGAGAAAAAATGTCTGGAATATTATTGCGGAACCACTGCGTAATTTCGAAAAGCTCTCTAAGGCAGATGAATTGAAGAAGGTACAGAAACTTTTACAGCGGGTTGGTTTGAATGAAGAGTCGGTTTATCAGTATCCGCACCAGTTTTCAGGCGGTCAGCGACAGCGTATCGGTATTGCGCGTGCAATGGCTCTGCAGCCGCAGCTATTAATTGCCGACGAGCCGGTATCGGCGCTCGATGTCTCCGTGCAGGCGCAAGTATTGAATTTCATGAAAGAAATTCAAGAAGAGTTTCGGCTGACGATGCTGTTTATTTCACATGATTTAGGAGTGGTCCGCCACCTGTGCGATCGGATTGGCATCATGTATAGGGGAAGTGTAGTGGAAGAAGGAACTGTTGAGGATATTTTCAGACGTCCGCAGCATCTCTACACAAAACGGCTGCTCGCTGCCATGCCGGAAATGGATCCCGAAAAAAGACAGCACAAGATCAAACAGCGCCTGCAAATTAATGAAGAATTTGATCGGCTGGCGGATACGTTTCTTGACGCTGAGTTGCAGCAGATCTCGGACACGCACTGGGCGCGGCTGTGAAGTAAGGAGGCAAAGGCATGCTGACATTTATTATAAAAAGGACCGTCTTGATGATTCCGCAGCTGCTGCTATTGAGTATCCTCATATTCTTTTTGGCAAAACAGATGCCCGGGGATGCGGTGACGGGAGCATTTATGGGAAAACCGAATGTGTCGGCGGAACAGATGGAGAAAATCAGAGAGCAGCACGGCTTGAATGATCCGTGGATTGTGCAGTACGGACGCTGGATCCGGGATGCGCTTCACGGTGATCTGGGTCAGTCTTTTGTGCATAAACAGCCGGTTACACAACTGCTGGCAGGGCGGATCGAAAATACAATCTGGCTCTCTGTCGCAACATTGGCCGTGACCTACAGTCTTGCGATACCGCTTGGGATGATCGCGGGCAGGTGGACAAGAAGCTGGGCGGATCAGCTGATCGTCACCTATAACTATATTTCATTTGCCACCCCGGTCTTCGTATTTGCCTTGTTGATGCTCTATGTCTTTGGCTTCCTGCTGAATTGGTTTCCAAGCGGCGGCAGTGTCGATATTCGGATCACGGAGGGAACGCCGGAGTATGTTTTAGATAAGCTGAAACACTTAGTGCTGCCTGTGCTGTCCGGTTCCTTGCTGCTGACGTATTCAACTGTGCAGTACTTACGCAATGAAATGATTGATACGAAAATGAAGGATTTCGTGAAGACGGCACGGGCAAAAGGAGTGCCTGAGAACGCGGTATACCGGAATCATATATTGCGTCATTCCATTTTTCCTATCGCTGCGTTTTTAGGCTATGAGATCACTGGGCTGATTGCAGGATCGGTGTTTATCGAGACAATTTTCAGCTATCCGGGGCTGGGGAGACTTTTCATTGATTCTATAATGACGCGTGATTTTACAGTAGTGACTGCACTCGTCCTCATCTCGGGAGCGGCGGTCATTGTCGGAACGATGCTGTCTGACATTATCTTGCGCATCGCAGACCCGCGGATTCGTTTCGGATGAAGGAGGGGAGCATATGATGATCAGTTTGAATAAAGGAGTACAGCATAAAAGTTCAGGTCATTCTTCTTTTTTGTCGAAGATACTGGCAGAGATCCGTCAAGATCGGATGGCCTATGTGTCGGCGGTCATACTGATCTTTATTATGGCCATCGCGTATCTTTCTCCTCTCTTTCTTTCGATAGACCGTGTGAACCGTATTGAACTTTCCCAAATCTACCATCCTCCTTCCGCTACACACTGGCTCGGTACCGATGACGGCGGCAGAGATGTTTTCGGTCAGCTGCTGCTCGGTGCGCGGAATTCCCTGACGATCGGCATATGCGTTACGCTGCTGTCCAGTTTCTATGGATTGACAATTGGTCTCATTGCCGGGTATTACGGCGGATGGGCCGATCAAATTATCAGCCGCATACTGGATTTCCTAATGATTTTACCATCGCTAATGATTATTATCGTTTTCGTCGTGCTGGTGCCGAATTACACTGTCTATCATTTCATTTTCATTATGAGTATTTTCGCCTGGTTCGGCAAAGCGCGGCTTATTCGGTCAAGAGGGCTGGCAGAGCGGGAAATGGATTATATCAGTGCTTCCAAAACACTAGGTACGCCGGATTGGAAGATTATGCTGTTTGAGATGCTGCCGAATTTGAGCTCGCTCATTATTGTCAATATGACGCTGACACTCGCTGGCAATATAGGCTTGGAAACAGGTCTGACGTTTCTCGGGTTCGGCCTGCCGTCCGGTACGCCTTCGCTCGGTACATTGATTGCCCTGGCGAAAAATCCTGATATCGTCCAAAACAAATGGTGGGTCTGGCTGCCGGCTGCTTTGCTGATTTTAGTCATTATGCTGTGCATTAATTATATCGGCCAGGCGGTGAAACGGGCCGCAGATGCAAGACAGCGGGTTTAATAAGGGGGAGAAGAATTTGCGCGAAAAATTGCTGTTAATAATCAGTTTTGGGATAATGCTCGCGGGATGCAGTGCGGTGCAGCCGCAAGCACAGGAAGCTGGATCGCTCACTTTTCCTTTAGAAGTATCCAATCAAAGTGAGCCGGTAGAAGACGGTGAGATGGTCGTCGCACTGGTCAGTTCAGATCCGTTTGAAGGGACTTTGAGCCGGGCATTTTACAGCGGTTCATTCGATGCCGAAATCATGAACTGGTTTGACGAATCACTGCTTTCAACAGACAGTGATTTCGAAATTTCCAATGAAGGCGCGGCATCATTCACTTTGTCTGAAGACCGACGAACGATTACACTGCGGATTAAAGACGGCGTTAATTGGCATGACGGGGAACCGGTGAAGGCGAGTGATCTGCTGTATGCCTATGAGCTGATCGGTCATCCTGATTATTCCGGCGAACGTTACACATTTATGATTGAAAACGTGGCAGGCATGGAGGATTATCATGCGGGAAAGACCAAAGAAATTTCCGGGATACAGGTGCAGGATGACCAGACAATCAGCGTCACGTTCAAAACTGCCTCACCTTCTATCCTGTCGGGTTTCTGGTCGTCGCCCGTGCCTCGACATCATACGGGTGACGTCACAAACGGCGAGCTGACAATGAAAGAATTAGAGTCATCGGGAAAAATACGCGTCACGCCGATTGGTTACGGTCCTTATAAAATCGTCAAGATCGTGCCCGGCGAGTCCGTTTTATTGGAACGTAATGAAAACTACTGGAGAGGTAGGCCGCAACTTCAATCTGTTGTGCTGAAGACCGTGAATGAGGCAATTGTAACAGAGTCATTGAAAAGAGGAGACATCGATATAGCCAGAATCCCGGCAGATCAGACGGAAGCCGTGCAGAGGCTTGGCAATATTGAACTGCTGGGAGATGTCGATCTGGCCTACACCTATATCGGCTTTAAATTGGGCAATTGGGATGAAAAGAAAAAGGAAAATCGTATGGATCCCAAATCAAAACTTGCGAACAAATTAGTGCGGCAGGCAATGTGGCATGCGCTGGATAATGAATCTGTAGGAAAGTACGTCTATCACGGCCTGCGTTTTCCGGCGTCCACATTAATTGTTCCGGTTTTTGAAACATATCATGACAAAAAAAATGCCGGCCGTCCGTATGACCCGGAAAAAGCCAGAGCCCTGCTCGATGAAGCAGGCTATCTTGACGTGAACGGCGATGGTTTCCGGGAAGATCCGGACGGCCAGCCGTTCACTTTGCGTTTTGCTTCCATGGCGGGAGGAGACGCGGCGGAGCCTATTGCCATGTACTATATACAAAATTGGGCGGATGTCGGGCTGAAGGTGGAACTGACGGACGGCCGCTTGCATGATTTCAATGCATTTTATGATCTGGTGAAATCAGATGACCCGAAAGTGGATATTTTTCAAGGGGCCTGGGGGGCAGGATCTGACCCGGATCCGTCCGGTCTTTATGGACGCAGCGCGATGTTTAATTATTCGCGGTATGTAAGCGGAAAGAATGATGAGCTGCTCGAGGCGGGAACTTCTGAAGCGGCATTTGATTCGCAGAAACGGCGTGAAATCTATAACGAATGGCAGGCTTTGATGGCAGAAGACGTACCGCTTGCCCCGACACTGTATCGCTATGAGATTCTGGGTGTGAATAAACGTGTTGTGAATTATTCCATTGATCCAAAGTCGGAGAACAGCCGTGTTTGGAAATGGGGTGTTTCGGAATGAAGGCGTTTATTGGCAGATGATCATACACAGCGGCCGCATGCTCATTGAAACCGCAGCAGCGCTCATAGCCGGCATGTACGTGATCATAGCCTCACGCTGCATGCTCATACAGCAACCCGCCGTGATCATAACCACCTCCCGTGCGCTCATAGCACCTCAAAAACCGCGGCTTCCGCATAGATGAAGCCGGCGGTTTTATCTGCGTTCCGCAATGAATATGATAGAGTAGGACACAGAAAGGGTGATGACTAGTATGATCTGTCCTAATCGTTTAGTAAAAGGTGATGTAATTGGAATTGTGGCGCCGGCGAGTCCCGTGGCACGGGCAGACGTGGAACGTTCGTTTTCATTTTTGGAACAGCTCGGTCTTCGATATAAAATCGGGCAGTCTGTCTATAAAAAGAATGGCTATTTGGCAGGTACCGACGAGGAGCGTCTTGCTGATCTGCATGAAATGTTCCGCGATTCCGAAGTGAAAGGAATTCTGTGCGCTGGCGGCGGATATGGTTCAGCTCGCTTTGCAGATCGTCTGGACATGGAATTGATCCATGAAAATCCGAAAGTGTTCTGGGGATTCAGCGATATTACGTATTTGCACACAGCGATTCGTCAAGGTGCAGGTCTGGTGACATTCCATGGGCCGATGCTTGCTTCCTGTGTGGCAAAGGATGAATTCCATGAACTATCCGGGAAGATGTTCAGCCAGCTGTTTGAGCCTGTAGAAGTGCATTATACAGAAGCGATTTCGCCGCTTGAAGCACTGAGCGCAGGCATAGCAGAAGGAGAAGTAGTCGGCGGCAACTTAACGCAGCTCGCGAACAGCCTTGGCAGTGAATTTGAAATCGAGACGAATCAAAAATTACTGTTCATTGAGGATGTCGGAGAAGAGCCTTACAAGATCGACCGCCTGCTGAATCAGCTGCGTCTGGCGGGCAAGCTGCGTGAAGCATCGGGGGTCATTATCGGTGATTTTGCAAAAGCAGAACCTTCCAATCCAGAGAAATCGCTGTCGCTTGACGAGGTGTTTGCCCACTATTTCAAAGATCTGGGCAAACCTGTCGTAAAGGGCTTCCAAATAGGACACTGCGAACCGCATATTGCCATCCCGCTCGGTGTCAAAGGACGTCTGAATGCGAATGAAAGGACACTCACTATCTTACCGGGAGTGGAATGAATGAACATCCGCACCGTCGAAACATTTGTGGTGCAGTCAAAGCTTAAGAAACCGTTTGTCACGGCATTGCGGACTGTTTTCAATGTGCAGTCGATCATCGTAAAAATGACAACGGAAAGCGGGTTGACCGGCTGGGGAGAGGCCGTGCCGGCGCATGTGATCACCGGTGAAACTGTCGGAAGTATCCGCTATGCCATTGAACGGGTGCTCGCACCGGTTTTAATAGGAGAAAACGTGGTAAGGCGTGAAGTGCTGTTTGAAAAAGTTCAGCGTTCATTGCTTGGCAATTCGAGTGCGAAAGCAGCAGTTGATATGGCCGTTCACGACATTTTCGCGCAGCACTGCGGGTTGCCGCTGATGCAGATGCTCGGGGGATACAGCGACCGTTTGACGACCGATTTGACGGTCAGCGCGGGCGCTCCGAAAGAAATGGTGAAAGAAGCAGCAGAACATACGGCAAAGGGATTCTCTGTACTGAAGATAAAAATCGGTACAGGGAATTTTCAGGAAGAGCGCGTAAGAATCCGGACCATCCGGCAAGAAGTCGGGCCCGATATTGTGCTTCGGCTGGACGCCAATCAAGGTTGGAAACCGAAAGAAGCAATCCGGGTCATCCGGCAGTTTGAAGATGACGGCTTGGATATCGAGCTGGTCGAGCAGCCCGTTGCAGCGAATGATCTCGAAGGATTGCGTGAAGTGACCATGCATACGGAGACGTTAATTATGGCAGACGAATCACTGTTTTCGATAGGTGATGCGAGAAAACTGCTGGAAATGCGAGCTGCCGATTTGCTGAATATTAAATTGATGAAGTCGGGGGGAATCCACGAAGCGTTGAAGATTAATGCAATGGCGCAAAGCTACGGAGTGGAATGCATGGCGGGCAGCATGATGGAGACGGCTGTCGGTGTCACAGCAGCTGCTCATTTTGCAGCGAGCCAGCCAAATATAACGCGTACGGATTTAGATGCGCCGCTTTTATTGGCGGGTGTATTTGATTGCGGAGGGATTGTTTATAAAGGTTCCGTCATGGAGTTTGCGGGCGGACTGGGATTAGGATTTGATTCGGAACGCATGAAGCAATGGGTTAAGGAATATGCAAATGAATGAAAATTGGGTATGCGCGGTCAGTGTCGCAACCGTCTGGACCGATCCGGATGCACCGCGGCTCGTCGATCTGCCTGCGCTTCAGCAGCCAGTCCAACTGGAGAAGTGGTTTGGACAGCTGATGTTTGAAGATCGCCTCGCGCTGAGTGAAGAAAATCGGATTCAGACACAGCTATTATACGGCGAGCCGGTCATTGTGGAAGAAGTCATGGAGGATTGGGCGAAAATAATTGCCAGCGGACAGCCTTCGTCGAAAGATCCACGCGGCTATCCTGGCTGGGTGCCGCTTGTGCAATTGTCTCAGCGCTGTGCTTCGTATACGAGAGGCCATGTGCGAGTGACTGTTCCAAAGGCCTGGCTGAACGATGAAACAGGTCAGCGTTTTATGCAAGTTTCATTCAATACGGTTTTTCCGGTCAGCAGACGTCAGGGCGATCAGTTCCGCGTATGGACACCGCATGGATGGAAATTAATCCGTACGCGAGACGTGAATCAAATTGAAGAAAATGAAAGCGGCAGGCCACTTGAAAAAGGCAGAAAGTTTTTGGGACTGCCGTATGTATGGGGCGGCATGTCGGGATGGGGTTTTGACTGCTCGGGAATCGTCCACCAGCTGTGGAAATCCTGCGGTGTACTGTTGCCGCGAGATGCGGCGGACCAGGCGGAGACCGGACTTCCGATTTCGCTGAAACAGGAAGATTGGCGGAAAGGCGACCTGCTGTTCTTTCGGGAAACGCAGGACGGACCTGTCAGCCATGTGGCGATGTATGCCGGTGGAGGGCAGATAATGCATGCGCCGGCGACGGGAAGGAATGTGGAGCAGATTCCGCTTGCCGGCTCAGCATACCGTCAGAAACTCTGCAGCGTGCGGCGAATCCAAAACTAATATACGGTAAACGGTACAGCGACAGTTATTTCATGGTAAGGACTGCGCTGGGTAATCGTTTTGACGAGCCGGTATTTGCGGGGATACAGTGTAACGCCCAAGTCCTCGACGGAAAATTCCTGGGCCATTTCACTGTGCGCTCCCAGCGGAATCCCGCCGTCGCGGTAATGCGGATCGAGCAGGAACACGGCATCCGAGTACGTGATGATATACCACTGTGCCTGTTTGTAAAACTCTAAATGATAGAACGGCCCGATTTCATAGGGATCATCTGTGTTGTTCCGGACAATTGTTGGAATCACAGCCGGTGACCCTTCAAACTCGTCCTGTATCAATGCCAATGAAATCCCTTCCGACTGGGCAGGCAGTAATTGGTCAGGTACAGGTTCCGCCAGTGTTTTTACTGATTCGGCATTGTCACAGCCAGAGAGGATTAGCAACATACAACTAAGCATCATCCACTTTTTCATCGTTCTCACCTCCGTTATATTATAAATCCGCCGCATACAATCAGCCTTGATTTGAATCAATAATGAATGAAATACACAACTTTTCCGCTATACTAAGGAAAAGAACATGTAAGGGAGCTGTCGCAATGTCTGCAGAAAAGTCGATGAGTGAATCCAGAACGATTCAAAGTAAGTTAGTTCTGCCGCCTGATACCAACCATATCCAATCTATATTCGGAGGAAAGGTTCTCGCCTATATTGATGAAATTGCGGCGATCTGTGCGATGAAGCATGCTGGGACGATGGCGGCGGTGACGGCTTCGATTGATTCGGTCGATTTCGTCTCGCCTGCCATGCTCGGAGAAATGATTGAACTCGAAGCTGTCGTCACGTCTGTCGGGCGCACGTCTATGGAAGTGTTTGTTTCAGTTCATTCGAAAAATCTCGTGACAGGGGAAACGAAGCTGACGACGGAATCTTTCTGTACGATGGTCGCCGTCGATGACACGAACCGGCCGGTGCCTGTGCCGAAAGTTTTTCCGGAGTCGGAAGTGGAGCGTAGGCTGTTTGATTCGGCGCCGGCCAGGAGGGAATTGCGTCAGCAGCGCCGTTTGATGAAACATTGATGGTAAGATGCGGGACTGTTAGAGAAGTCATGTTACGTGACTTTTCTGGCAGTCTCTTTTTTTTGCCTGGCCAGCACGTTGTCTGACGTGGCTGAAAGCGGCTCTATGATCACGCACGGGGTTGTTATGATCATATTCGCGGGGCGTATGATCATGTGCGGATGCTGAATGAGCGGATGGCGGGACGGTATGAGCGCACGGCGGGAGTTTATGATCGCAAACCTGTGTTCAATGATCATTCTGCCGAATATTACGCTGCTGTTCTACTCTGGCCGCCGGTTTGGTGCGGTGAAACATGTGAAATGTGCGGCAGAACAGATTTTACGCGCGTTGCCGGCCAGGTTTGGTTCGGTCAGCCACTTTTTTCGTGCGGATGGAGACTGTTTTTGCGCGTTCCACCGCTTTTTCGCGCGCAAGGCAATATCACCACTTGCCAAACTTTATCATACAGTGTACTATGTAACTAATACACTAGAGAGAAGGAGGCGGAAAGATGATGACGGTGTGGAAAGGGCTTTGGAAAAAGGAATGGCTGATGATGAAAGATTGGCTCTACGCCACGGCAGTGATGGCGGTTTTATTGGTCATCGTTGTGGCGGCTGGATTATCATTTCTCGTGGAAGGAAAACTAGAGATGTCCTTCATGTTGGGGATTTCATTGATGATGTGGATATTGATCGCTGTATGCGTACCTGTCACCTTACTTTTGAACAGTTTATCGAGTGAATGGAAACGACCGGATGTCTGGCTGCATTCACCTCAGTCGGTCTATCAATTGTTCGGAAGCAAAGTATTGTTTGCAGTTGTAATGGGATTGATTATTATGCTGGTGCCAGGGACTACGCTTGCTGTATACGCATCCGTTACCGAAGCTTTCATAGGTGGATCAGGAGTGGCGGAGTTCATTCGTATGATTTATGCTTTCACTTCCTCCCTTTTCTTAGGGGCAGCCGGATTCATGCTTGTCGGTTTATTCTTAGCCGTTGTCTATCGGATGATCAAGTCGTATGCCCGTCGAGGAACCATATTCATCTGGCTTGGTGTTTTATTTGTTTCAATGTGGCTGTTGCAATTTATTTTGAAATCTGAGCTATACCAAAAACTAGCTCATCTTGGTCAATTGCCGGGTGCTTTTAATTCAAAGAATATACAGGTCGGAAATTTTTATTACGCCTTGAATTTTGAAACACTGTATGCCGGACAAATTTTATTAGTAATTGTGTTCCTGGCGTTTCTCTTCTTTTCTTCCGCCTGGCTGTTTGAAAGGAAAGTGAGGCTATGAATATGAGTGCAGCTTGGCGCGGGTTGTTCCGCAAAGAATGGGTGCTGCTGAAAGGGCTTACGATATGGATTGTTGTGCTGAATGTACTCGTTATTTTAGCGATGCCTTCTGCAATTGCTAATTGGGTGGGAATTTCTGGAGTTCTGTATGAACACACACATATCGTAGCGGGAACTTGGTTTGCATTTTATATCTTTTCGGGTGTCGGTATTTTGTTTTACAGTCTGGCGAAAGAAATGAATACTCCAGAAATTTGGCTTCATTCGCCGAGAACGATGCTTCAGTTAGCGGGTGCTAAAGGACTGTTCGCAGCATTCATTGCCATCATTACGCTGTTCTTCGGTGGCATGCTGGCGGGCATCGCACTTTTTATCCTGAGTGATGGGTCAATGGCGTCTGTATGGCAGGAAGTACTGGCGCTTGTCAGTGTGCTGCTTGCCATCTCGTTAAAACTGAGTTTCATGATGGCGGTCGGTTTTTTCTTCTGGTGTCTGTATCAGGTCATCCGGTTCCGTACGCGTTTCTTTGCGGTTCCGCTGACGGTTATGCTCTTCTTCTTAGCCTTGACGATAGGGGAAATGCTTCGAGTCAACAATTTCTTCGACTGGCTGCGCAAGTTGCTGCCGATAAAACTAACCAATGAACCATTTTACAATGAACAGACGAGTTACTTTTTCACAGGACTTGTGCCGAACGGGATCGTGTTCTCTGTCGGCAGTCTGTTGTTTTATGTAGTCCTTATCTATGCGTTGTTCGCAGCGGGATCGCGGTTGTTTGAAAAGAAAGTGAGGTTGTGACGATGAGCATGGAATTCCTTCCGGATAAACCGATATACCAGCAGCTCGTCGATCATATTATCGGTGAAATTATCCGCGGCGCACTCGCAACGGGGGAGAAACTGCCGTCTGTCCGTGACTATGCCGTGTCAGTCGGTGTCAATGCGAATACGATGCAGCGGGTCTATAAGGAACTGGAGCAAATGAAAATTACGGAAACGAGAAGGGGGCAGGGATCATTCGTGACGGACAATATAGAGCGGATTCAGGAACTTCGGGAAGAAATGAAGGAGCAGCAAGTACAGTCGTTCATTCAGAATGTCGAAGCACTGGGCTTTACGACACATGAAATGGTCAGCTATCTGCAGAAACGGGGTGGCAGTGATGATTAAATTGCAAGCAGTCTCAAAACGCTATGGATTTAAGCAGGCGCTCGATGGTGTAACGCTTTCATTGCCTAAAGGGAAAATCGTCGGGCTTGTCGGTGAAAATGGCAGCGGGAAAACCACGCTGCTGAAACTGATGGCGGGCTTGCTGTCGCCGAACACGGGCGTGGCGGCGCTCGACGGTCAGGTGATTACCAGACGCGTAGCGGCAACAGTTGCCTATATGCCGGATACTGATTTGTTTTATCCATATTTTACGATCAGCCAGTTGTTTGATTTTTATGATTCGCAATTTGAGGATTTTCAAATAAAGAAGGCACGGGAGATTGCGGAATTTCTGGATCTTTCATTGGGCACGAAAATCAGCACGCTGTCCAAAGGCAATCGCGGCCGTGTCAAAATTGCTGTTACACTGGGACGGGATGCGGACTATTATTTGCTGGATGAACCATTTTCAGGGCTGGATCCGATGGTGCGCGAGGATATTGCGAAAGGGCTGATCCGCTTTACTGATACGGAGCGGCAGACGATTGTGATGTCCACGCATGAACTAAAGGAAGTAGAGCCGTTGCTCGATGAACTGATTGTCCTGAAGGGCGGGCAGGTACTGGCGCATAAAACGATTGATGAAATCCGCAGCAGCTGCGGAATGGATGCGACGTCCTGGCTGGTGTCTCTTTTCCGGTCATAAAGTAAAAATAGCAGCGTATGAAAAGGCGGGTACCCTTTCATACGCTGCTATTTATTATTAGTTATTGCTGCTGAACGTACGGACTAAGCCGAGTACTGTTCCACCGAGAATAAACGCGAACAATGCATACATGATGTAGATGAACCACATGAATATCCACTCCTTTAATCAGTATCCTGCCTCCCATTGTACCACCCCGGCAGACGCGTTGCAATGGCGTTTGCCGGCCAACTGTGTCAGCTGTGAGACCGGGGGCGCAGAGGGATCTCTGGGTAAATAGACTGCTATTTCAGTGAATACCTGCCCCGTAACTCCTGAATCCGGCAATAATTGAAACTGTTTTACTTTGCGGTACGTAATCATTTCAATGAAGGT